>CAYHPV010000096.1:0-4595 GCA_964358735.1 uncultured Candidatus Peribacteria bacterium
CTATACTAAAACCAAATTTCAAAAACCTCTAACTCACCCCTCCATTAACTCTTATTTTATTATAAATTTCCGGCACGTGCTTACTGTGTCCCCTTGCGGGGCCGGAAATTGTCATAGTTCGTGACAGTCTGCTTCTTTAACTCGTGATTAATTATAGTTAACTATAGTTAATCATCCACATAAAACATCCCCCAAACACCCTACTCATAATCACAGCTAGCGCTGGACAAGCACTCATTCAATAGTAGCAGCACTATATCTTCGCAACCGCAGCCATCGAACCAATCCCAGCGGCGACTCCTCCATGCACACGCGCATCACGATCAGGCCCCTCATCACCACCCGCACACCGCTCCCGCACCACCGCCTGCGCCGCAGCCAACCTTGCAATCGGCACGCGGAACGGCGAACAGCTCACATAGTTCAAACCAAGTGAGTGACAAAATTCTACTGAGGCTGGCTCACCTCCATGCTCGCCACAAATCCCAATATCCATATCAGGTTTCACGCTCCGAGCTCTTTCCACTCCAATCCGCATCAGCTCGCCCACGCCGCGTCGATCAATCGTCTCTGAAGGATCACGCTCGAGCACTCCCTGACTCAGATACTCTCCCATAAATTTTCCCACATCATCACGCGAAATTCCCCACGTCGTCTGGGTGAGATCATTCGTGCCAAACGAAAAGAAATCCGCATACGCAGCGAGACGATCAGCTGTGAGACACGCACGCGGGAGCTCGATCATAGATCCAATAGCAAAGCGAAGCGGAGCTGTTGGATTTGAACCCGCTCCCGAATTCACCTCCGCAATTTCTTTCTCAAACTCCCCGATCACCTTTAGCGCCAGCTCTCGCAGCAACTTGAGTTCATTCGTCGAAGCAATTAAAGGCATCTCAATCTCTGGCATCACGACCACGCCCTCCCCCGCAGCTCGCACCGCCGCCTCCACAATCGCGCGCACCTGCATCTCATACATCTCGGGAAAGGTCACCGCGAGCCGGCATCCGCGATGTCCAAGCATCGGATTCACCTCATGCAGCGACTCGGTCACCGACTTCAACGCGTCAAATGACATATTCATCCGCACAGCCAGTTCACGGATCTTCGCATCATCATGCGGCATAAATTCGTGCAGCGGTGGATCCAAAAGTCGTATACACACCGGATACCCATTCATCGCCTTGAAAATTCCATAAAAATCCTCTCGCTGGAAAGGCTGCAGTTTTGCGAGAGCCGCCGCGCGCCCCTCCATCGTGGTTGAAAGAATCATCTCACGCACGGTATCAATTCGTGCCTCATCAAAAAACATATGCTCCGTTCGGCACAGTCCGATTCCCTCCGCACCAAACTCACGCGCCACCGCGGCATCATGCGGTGTATCGGCATTCGCTCGCACACGCATCACGCGCACGGCATCGGCCCATCGCATCACCTCAAAAAAATCACCGGAAATTTCCGCCTTCATCATGGGCATCTCACCGAGCATGACCTCGCCCGTAGAGCCATCAATCGTCAAAATATCTCCCTCAAAAACTTCCACCTCACCAATCATACATTTTTTTGCTTTGGCTTCCACGCGCACCTCCGGACATCCCGCCACGCACGACTTGCCCATTCCCCGACACACGACGGCCGCGTGCGACGTCATTCCACCCTGAGCCGTCAAAATCCCCTGCGCGACATGCATGCCGGCAATATCTTCCGGCGTGGTTTCGCGTCGCACGAGAATGACACGTTCTTTTTTCTCAGCCCACGCAACCGCATCCGCAGCACTGAAAACCACACGTCCACATGCCGCCCCGGGAGAGGCAGGAAGTCCACGCGCAATCACCTGCCGCACGGCAGCAGGATCAATTCGCGGATGCAATAATTGATTCAAAGAACTCGCCTCTATTTTCAAAAGTGCCTCTTCGCGACTCAATAATCCCTCTCGCACCAGATCCACCGCAATGCGAACCGCCGCATGGCCCGTCCGTTTTCCATGGCGTGTCTGCAGCATAAATAAACGACCCTCTTCAATCGTAAATTCGATATCCTGCATGTCACGGTAGTGTTGTTCGAGCCGGTCCTTCGCCTGCAAAAGCTCCGCATACACCGAGGGCATCACACGACCCAGCTCCGCGATACTCTGCGGCGTCCGAATACCCGCCACCACATCCTCTCCCTGCGCATTCATCAGAAATTCTCCATAAAACTCCGCCGCCCCCGTCGACGGATTTCGCGTAAAGGCCACGCCCGTTCCCGAGGTCTCTCCCATATTCCCAAACACCATCGACTGCACACTCACCGCCGTCCCACGAATCGAGGCAGGTACATGATGAATCTGTCGATACGTCACCGCACGATCGCTCATCCACGAGCCAAAAACTGCCTCAATAGCCATCTTCAGTTGATCAAGAGGATTTTCAGGAAACGCCACCCCAGCATGCATCCGCACCACCTCTTTATATCGCTGCACCAACGCTCGTAAATCCGCAGCATCCAAGTCCGTATCATGCGAAACGCCCTTCGCCGCCTTCATCTCATCCATCACCGCCTCAAAATGCTCATGCGCCACGCCAAGCACCACATCCCCAAACATATTGACGAATCGTCGGTAGGCATCATAGGCAAACCGCTCATTGCCTGTTTTTGCAACTAAACCGAGAATCGTTGCATCATTGAGACCAAGATTCAAAATAGTATCCATCATTCCGGGCATCGAAACAGCCGCCCCACTTCGCACCGAAACCAGCAGAGGATTTTCAGGATCTCCAAGACGTTTTCCCATTTCCCGTTCAAGTTCCTGCAGTTTTTCCTCGAGCTGCTCAGTATACCCATCCGGGTACTCACCCCGCCCCGTTTGCCCCAAAGCACGATCAAAAAAATTACAGACATCCGTCGTAATCGTAAAACCAGGAGGAACCGGAAGTCCCAGACGCATCATCTCCGCGAGATTGGCACCCTTCCCTCCGAGAAGCTCTTTCATATCCTTGTTACCTTCTGTAAACGAAAATATATGAGACATCGCGCACCAGTATAGCAATCACTTCACCGTTTGCAACATCTCTGTTGGTAGCTTCCGTTTCGCGGCCTCTATACGGCCAAAAATCTCATCAAAGTCGGAATTATATTTATAAAAAATCTCATACCGATTTCGCTCCCAGGAGCTCAAAGTCCCGAGGCGATAGGCGTCATGATGTTTCCAATACTCAGGGGCCAACGCCACATACTGTTCCCAAATATCGATAGCACGCTGGTACTCCCCACTCTCAAAAAGAACCTCGCCATAGGAAAAATAAAGCGCAGGAACCGTCGGATCCAGGGCAAGAGCCCGATCAAACTCGACATACGACCTCGCGTAATCATGCAGAGACGAAAAAAGCCGAGCCCGATACCACGGGGCGTGATAGTCCTGGCCGCCCGTAAATTTCTCCAGAAAATCAATGGCTACCTTCACGCGTTTTTCGCGCATGGGTTCCTCAGTAAGCGCCTCAGCAAGCTCTTCAGTAAGCCACGCTGCGGTATATCGAATCCTTTCAGGAGCCAGAGACATCGCCGCTTCGTACTGCTCTTCCCGGGCAAGAAGGTCCGCACGATGCGCCCGGGAAATGTACTGATATGTAAAGAAAAAGAGAGAAAAAACCAGCATGCAGGAAAGAACACGAAGCGTGACATGAAAGATTCGAGTATCGGTTTTTTGATCTTTCAGGAGACGAGTTTCGAGTAAGGCAACAATCGCTCCCATGTAAAACCACATCAGGAGCTGATGCGGCGCGGTCTGAAATCCAAACTGCTGCGACACAAGGTGACCGACAAGAGCACTTCCGAGAGTCAAAGCCACAAGAGATCGACTCCGCGCCGCCAGGACAATCACATACCCCAGCAACGTAAACAGGGCGAGCGCGCCAACAACACCGATTTCCACCAAAGTATCCAGAATCAAATTATGGGCACGATCAGCATAGGAGTGCATATTTTCGACGACGAGAAGTTCTTTCGGTGCCACTCGTGAAAACGCCAGCGAATAGGTGTCCAGCCCATAGCCCACAACCGGGCGCTCCTTTATCAGGCCCGCTGTCGCGGGCCACAGCAAAAGCCTCGTCTGAAACGACCGCACATTCTCCCCCTTCAGCACAAACCTCGACAACAGCGACGTACTGTTCACGAAATCCCCCGTGCTCGTCAAATTCGCATACGTCACCGCCCCCAAAACCACGAACGGCACCACCAGCGCCGCATAGAGAATTTTCCGCCGACTACTCCACCAGCTATACACGACCACAAAGAAGAATCCCGCGGCCAATAAGCCAAGAAACCCACTTCGACTAAGCGTCAATAAAAAGGCAACTCCCACGACTCCCCCGCCCAGTACCCACCAAAACCATTGCTTACTTTCCACAAATTTCCAGACAAAAAGTGGCAGCACGAGCACGAGGTAATCCGCCAGATAGTTTGGATGCCCCAGGGTCGAAAACGTCCGAAAAAGAAAAGACTCCACATTCCACCACTGCGTCAACTCCGGAAAAATCCGCTGCAAAATCCCAAACACACTCCCCCCGACCGCCGTCAGCATCACCGCCGTCAGCAGCGCTCGCGCGGCCTCGTCCTGGACC
>CAYHPV010000097.1:0-4244 GCA_964358735.1 uncultured Candidatus Peribacteria bacterium
CCGCCTACTGTTGTTCCCACGGTCGTAGTCCCTACGCATCCTGGATCTTCTTTGTCGATGTACTCGTCACCATCGTCGTAAACACCGTTGGTGCAGTTTTCGGTGATGGATGTGCTCTGACAATAATTTGTTCCTGATTTCTTTTGTGCCCAGTAGCAGCCCGATCCTGAAGAGCAGCTCGTGCTCGAGGTGTAGGTGGAACAGGCGGCCGGCGGAGGTGGGGTTGTGGTTGCTGCGTTGATCTGTACGGTGGTGCTGTTCGTTCCAGATGCACAGGTCGTTGAATTAATACACGTTCGAACGGTCCAACTTCCTGCTGTTTTTGTGTTCAGCATCGATGCCGGGAAGTAGTATGAACCACCCGAAACGTTTTGTACCGTGTACATGATTTGCCCCGTGGTTGCGTCTGCACCCGGTGGAATCATTTGAAAACTCACTGACTTCGCCTGTGCGCTGGACATTGGACTTGCGCAGCTGTATTTAATTTGGATGGCTTCCTCGAAGGTATAGGTCGATTTTTCTGTCGTGACATTCATGCCCGTGCATGGCTCATAGCCACCGGTGACACTGAAGGTGAACCAGGTTGCTGGAACGGTACCGCCCGGGGATGTCATATTGGCGGTGTATTTGTAGAAGCCGTTCAGCGTATTAGATGTTGTCGTGCAATTGATTTTTGTTTTTGCGTTTCCGGTTGTCGCTACTCTGAGAGGGCTCGCTTCTGCCACACACACTGGAGGAGTTCCGATGGTTGTCGCTCCCTCTGGACCGCTGGTATAGGCGACTGCGGTATTCACGTCATAGTCGGTCGTACAGCCAGATGGCCAGATGGTGAGATCCTGTACCGATGTTGAACCTGCTGCGACGGATGACATTCCTGAAATGCCTGCGCTATAGCTACACGAAGCGGTGGTTTGTGTTTTGAGCACATTGCCTCCGGGAATTGGATTCATCGCGATGCCCGCAACGAGAAGAAGCGCCCAGAGAGCGCCATAGGTTTTCCAGCGAGAGGGCGAGCGGTGTGCGTGTGAGGCGTGTGATGTTGATCCCGCTTTTTTGCTGCTTTTTGCGTGCAGCGAACGCTTGCTTGCGTGAACCTTTTTCATGGGTGCATTGGGGTTATGTATATTTGTTTTTGGTTTAGGCGCCAACTGAGGCCCCGCAAGGGAACACCGTCATCACCTTATTAGATTATTGTACTACTTTTTGAGTTTTGAGTCAAGGATTTTCTGAATAAAGCTGCCTGGATCGTGATTGATCAGTGTACATGATTAACTATGTATAACCATGATTAATCATCCCATTTGAAGAAGACTCAAGGTGACGTGCCCGGGCATAGCGAGTGCGGGGCCGGATTTTTGTAATAAAATATCTTGAGCGGCAGTCAATGCCACTTCCCTGAATTCTGTCTGGATAGAATTTTTAGAGGAAAATCTTTATAAACGGTGTCAAATTTGAAGCTGATTTCCTGCCCGGGCAGGAATCGATACTAGGAACTATTGTATTTATTCTGTCAATACCCTAGAGTGGTAGCTTACAAACTGCTATACTGCGCGCGCAAACGAGCATTAACCCCTTTCCTTCATGGCTTCAAAGATTACCCAACAACAAATTCAGGAGATTATTGCGAAGTATGATCCACGTGCGATTACTATTGGGGTGCTTGGCGGACATAGTGCGCTGGATGTGTGTCAGGGCGTGAAGAAATTTGGATTTAAGACATTGGTGATTGCGCAGAAGGGACGTGAAAAAACGTATACAGATTATTATCGGGTGCGTTCGTTTTGGGATGCGAGCTCTGGAAAAAAATCGGCGAGTGAATTAAGAAAAGAAAGTGAGGAGGGGTGCTGTGGAGGAAAAATGGCGGGAACGGATGCGTGCGCGTGTAGTGCGGAGGAGGAAAAAGAGACTACGGGATGTGGCACTGGTGGTGGTTGCTGCGGCGGAGAGAATAGTGATTGCGGAGGTGATTCGTGCGATAGCGAAGGTGGTGGGTGTGGAAGTAGCTCGGGAGGGTGCGGGGACGGAGGTGCCGCGAAACAGGGCTTTGACATTGGATGCGTTGATGACGTGATCGTGGTCGATACATTTTCTGACATTACCAAACCGGCGATCCAGGAACGACTTCGAAAAATGAATGTGATCTTTGTTCATAATCGATATTTTTGGGTCTACTGTGATTTTGAAAAAATAGAACATGAATTTCTTGTACCGATTTATGGTAATCGAGGAGCCGTAAAACTGGAGGAGCGTGATCAGCCGAAGAATCAGTATTATTTGCTGGAGAAGGCGGGAATACGTGTACCGAAAATTTTCAAGTCGTACAAAGAGATCGATCGGCTTGCGATCGTGAAAGTGAATGAGGCGGTGCGTGGATACGAGCGGGCGTTTTTCTTGGCATCGAGTTCTGAGGAGTGTCTCCATAAGGCAGAAGCCATGATAAAAGAAGGAAAAATTACCAAGGATGCGTTTGAAAAAGCTGTCATCGAAGAATACGTTCTTGGCGCACAGGTAAATTTAAATTTCTTTTATTCTCCACTCATGAATCGCTTGGAGCTGATGGGAACGGACACGCGACGACAGACGAATCTTGATGGACTGTTGCGGCTTCCTGCGGATCAGCAGCTCGAGGTTTTGAAACATCAACAGCCATCGATGATCGAGACGGGACATTACGCGGTCACGATGAAAGAGTCGCTCGTGGAAAAGGCGTATGCGATTGGAGAAAAATTTGTGGAGGTGATGGCACGAGAAGTCGCGCCGGGTATGATTGGGCCTTTTGCGCTTCAGGGCGCGGTGGTTGCCGAGGAGGGTCGTGAAGAGTTTGTGATCTTCGATGTGAGTATGCGTATTCCAGGATCGCCGGGCACGAAGTTTACACCGTACAGCGGATATCTGTTTGGTGACTCGCTGAGCTACGGTGAACGTATCGGGATTGAGCTGCGAAGTGCGATTAATACCGACCAGCTTGACCAATTACTGAGTTAATTTCTGGCTTGTGCGTGCGCACAATTCAGAATGTATATTTTCTTTTTGTCATCATGATGCTGAAGCTTCCAAAAGTCATCATTCTCGCGGCGGGCCAGAGTAAACGGATGGATCCCCTTCCGGATAAGAATTTTATTGAGTTTTGCGGGAAGCCTTTATTGATGTGGCAGGTGGAGCAGCTCCGTGATGCGGGGTTCCGAGAAATTTGCGTGGTGGGTGGACGGCATAATTTGGAGGAGCTGGAAAAGATTAGACAGACCGGCTCATCGCTTGACAAAAATGGAGAGCGCGCGCGCTCGAAAACTCGTAAATTTTCGCACAAGAAAGCCAAATCTTTTTTTGAAGTCCTTGAGCAGAAAAAACTCGAAGACGGGATGGCGGGTGCGGTTTTGACGGCAGAAAAATGGATCGGCGAGTCGGAGTTTCTGGTGGTGAGTTCGAATGATATGGTGGATGCGTCGATTTTTGAGGTGCTGAAGAAGGGAATACAAAATACGGGAACCAAAAAATCCTGCGGATTTTTAGTGGCAAAAAAAGTTACGCAATATTTTCCCGGTGGCTATTTGAAACTCGCGAAAAGTGGCGTTATTACCGGCATTGTTGAGAAGCCGGAGGCGGGTCATGAGCCGAGCGATCTTGTGAATCTTGTATTTCATTTTCACCGAGAACCGAAAAAATTATTTGCCGAACTCAAGCGCGTGAAGACGAGTCGCGATGATCGGTATGAGGTGGCGCTGGATGCATTAATGAAAAATGGCTCGCAGTTTTTCGCTCTGCCCTATGCGGGTTTCTGGCAGCCGGTGAAGTATCCGTGGCATCTCCTGAGTGTGTGGCAAAAACTTTTTGATACCCTTATGAAGGGCTCGAAGAAACCGAAAATCTCGAAGAAAGCGATCATTGCGAAGAGCGCGATTATTCGTGGCGCGGTCATTATCGAAGATGGCGTAAAGATCTTTGACCATGCGGTGATTCAGGGGCCCGCGTATATTGGAAAAAATTCCATCATTGCGAATAACTCACTCGTGCGAGAGTCGCATCTCGGCCCAGGAAGTGTCGTGGGATTCGGCACGGAGATTGCAAGGAGTTTTTTGGCGGACGGTGTCTGGACGCACACGAATTACATCGGCGATAGCGTGATTGGCTCTGATTCTTCATTTGGTTCCGGAACGGTAACTGGCAATTTACGGCTTGATGAAAAGAATATTCCGGTCATGATCAACGGTGAAAAAGTCGACAGTGGCACCAATAAACTCGGAGCA
>CAYHPV010000097.1:4254-4585 GCA_964358735.1 uncultured Candidatus Peribacteria bacterium
AGTGGGTATCAATGTGAGCCTGATGCCGGGCGTGAAAATTGGCAATAACTGTTTTATTGGTGGTGGAATTTCTCTCGCGCAGGATGTGCCTGATCGCAAATTTGTCTATGGAAAATGGGAGTTGACGATGAAGGAGAATACGGCTAGTATGAGTCCTTCCGCTCGTGAAGCGATGATGCGGAAACTCAAGTACTCCTGATTTTTTCCATGGATCAATCTGATACTTCCGATGACGATCATTTCCCCGATGCGGTTTCCTTTTCTCCTCTGTCCCGCACAGATGTGGCTCAGCATGTTCCAGCACTTTTCGCTGTTTCAGATCATCGATTTC
>CAYHPV010000098.1:0-4577 GCA_964358735.1 uncultured Candidatus Peribacteria bacterium
CGTTTCTATTGAAGACCCTTTATTTGAAGATGACTGGGAGGCGTGGTCGAAGATGGTGGCTGCCTATGGCGACCGCATCATGATTGTGGGGGATGATCTTTTTGTCACCAATGTGGATCGTATCAAAACTGGAATCGAAAAGCGTGCCGCGAATAGTGTTCTTATAAAAATGAATCAAATTGGCACGGTGTGGGAGACGATTGAGGCAATTAAACTTACCCAGAGCGTGGGATGGAAACCTGTTGTGTCCCATCGGAGTGGTGAGACCGAGGACACGACGCTCGCGGATTTATGCGTGGGGCTGAACTGCCCAATGATCAAGACCGGATCACTGTGTCGGAGCGAGCGCACCGCGAAGTATAATCGGTTGCTGGCAATTGAGGAGAGACTGGGCTAAAGGAAAATGTTTGAGGGTGCAGAGGGGATCGGGGAAATGCCTGGCGGCATCACTCATACGCAATCTCCCCATGTTCCGTGGCGTCGAGGCCGCTCGTTTCGCGTTCATCGGAGACGCGGAGGCCCATGATTTTGTCGAGCACTTTCAGGATAATCCAGGTAGCGACGAAGGAAAATACCACGGCGATCAAAACGGAGAGTGCCTGTGTACCGAGGAGTGCCGGGTTTCCATACCAGAGTCCGTCATTACCTGCCGGATTGATAAGTTTCGTGGCAAATATTCCCGTGAGGAGCGCGCCGATAATTCCACCGACGGCGTGAACTCCCACGACATCGAGAGCGTCATCGTATCCGAAGATTGATTTGAGATTTACCGCGAGGTAGCAGATACCACCAGCAATCAAGCCGATCACGACAGCCGCCATGGGTGTGACAAATCCTGAAGCGGGCGTGATGGCGACGAGGCCAGCGATGGCTCCAGAAGCGGTTCCGATGAGCGTTGGTTTTCCGCGTCGTATCCACTCGACGAGCATCCAACTGAGGGCGGCGGCGGCCGAGGCGAGATGCGTTGCGGTGAAGGCGGAGACGGCGAGTTCATTGGCGGCGAGAGCACTTCCTGCGTTGAAACCAAACCATCCAAACCAGAGAAGGGCGGCACCGAGAAATACCATCGTGACATTATGTGGTTTGATTGGTTCGTGATGGGTTTTGCGTTTGCCCACCATGATGGCCGCGACGAGTGCGGAGACTCCGGCGCTGATGTGGACGACGAGACCGCCGGCGAAATCAAGCGCGCCCATGCCACGCATCCATCCGCCCACACCCCAGACCCAGTGAGCGAGTGGGAAGTAGACGAGGGTCGACCAGAGCACGAGGAAGACGAGGTAGGTTTTGAATTTGAATCGCTCCGCAAATGCACCGGTGATGAGTGCGGGTGTAATGACCGCAAACTTCATCTGGAAAAGCATAAAGAGGAGGTGTGGAATTGTCCCCGTGTAGTCGCTGTTTGGCGCGGTTGTGACATTATTGAGCCACGCCCAATCGAGACTTCCGATCATGCCACCAATGTCCGGACCGAACGAGAGACTGTAGCCGTAGATCACCCAGAGTAGTGAGACGAGGCCGAGCGCGACGAAGCTCTGCATGATGGTGGAGAGCACGTTTTTGCTGCGAACCATACCGCCGTAGAAGAGCGCGAGGCCGGGAGTCATGAGCATGACGAGAGCAGAAGCGACGATCATCCATGCAATATCACCAGAGTTGAGAGCGGCAGCGTTCATTGGAATTATTTAGAGAATATGAATGGTTCATGGATACCTGTTTTTCTTTCTGGTGACAAGCGCGAGTTTCTGCTGTTTTTTATAGGTGTCGAAAAAAATGACAACAGTTTTTTCCGCATGATTGTCTTGATTTTTTCCTCGCGTGATTTGTGCGTGTCGGAGGAACTTTTCAGAAAAAATTTCTTGCGCAAAAAAAATAATATGATGGATTCGTGGTATACTTCGTTCCGTGCTGCTCATATATATTTTATCGCTCGCTGTATTATGAAAAAAATTCTCATCACTCTCCTTGCTCTCGTTCTTCTTACCTCTTCCGTGGCCGCCAAAACGCAGAATGTCGACTATAATTCACTCCCTGATGTCGACTTCACGAAGCCATCTCTTGCCAATCCGCATGTCGTACGAATGGGAGATATCCATACCCGTGCCGGACGAGCTGCGGTGCTTGAGCGAGTCTATGATCTCTCGGGCGCGGAGGCGATGAAGAAAAAACATCTCGAAGAGGCGGCGAATCTTTTCAAACGAAAAGGTGATGCTCTTTCTGAGTCTGATGTTATCCGTCTTATGACTCCTGAGCGCGTGCTTGTGGGCGCGAAAAAATTCAAACAGTCTGTGCGAATTTGGGACGTGAAGGCTCCTGCCAATACCTTTACCATTGCTCTTCCAGTGGCTTATGATAGCGAAAAACCAGAAATTCTGAATCCTGAATTTCTCCTTCGAGAGAATGATCTTCTCGCTTCACAGCTCAGTCCTGATGGCAAAAAAACTCTTTTCTATAGCGCGGATTTGAAGAAAAAAATTCTCAAGCGAAATAATAAACTCAAAGAGTTTCCGGAGATGAGTTTCGATGATTATACCGATTTCAATGATCACGTGATGTTTGAACTTTTTGAAAAAGAGGATACCCACGCCGATGAGATTTATCGTGTTGGGCGTTTTACCGTTACTGATACTGTCACGGGCGACATCGTGGTGGCGGATTATAACTACGACTGGAATACGCTGGATGAAAATGGTGATGAAACCTCTCATATTCATCCTATGATCGAAAAACTTGGCAATGCGGGCTTCACCCTTCAGGGTTACACGCGAGGTACGTTTGTCGTTGCCATGGGTGATATGAATGTCCCGAATAATATTCTGGAGACGGTGATGCCTGATGACTGGTCGTCTCTCGAGAGTGTTCGTGCCGCCATTACGAAACAGTGGACCACGATTGCCAAAGAACATGGGATGGGATATCCGACGTTTCAGGTGCTGGGGTATAAGCTCAAATAGAGCTCTTTTCTATTTCCCCTTCACGATCATCCAAATATATTTCACCACTGAGGCAATGCCGATTGCCAATAATAGCGCATTCAGTCCGAAAAGAATCGCCCACGATATTGGATCGGGAAAATTATTGCGCCATAGTATTTCAGCGTACACTCCGGCTCCTGTAATCAATGTAAACAGACACGTTCCGCCGAGATTTTTCCATCGATCCTGATAGGCCTTATCTGCCCAGGCAGCTCTCTCTTCTGGAGTGGCATTTTTTTGAGCTTCTTTAAAAAGTTCGAAGGCTTTTTTTGCCGTTCGTATCGTGCCAATTGGATCATTATTCCGAATTATTTTCATAGGGGACGGGGGGGTCGGAATGCAAAACACCTGCGGTGTTTTAGGGAACGGGTTCAGGAAACGCTGCGCGTTTCTATTGGCGGAGAGGGAGAGATTCGAACTCTCGCTAGGGTCGAAACCCTACTACAGGATTAGCAATCCCGCCCCTTCAGCCACTTGGGTACCTCTCCGTGTGCATGCGTTAGCTGACTCCTGATTTTTTGCTTGAGCACGGGGATTGTAGTGGATTCCTTTTCGATTGTCCAGACGCATCAAGGCAAGCTTTCCTCTCATTTGCTCTATCGGCAAAGCTGAATTTCCGCTTCATTTATTTGATATTTTCGAGTATTTGTTTTACTATCCATGTCTTCATGGATAAACTTTTTTATGGCGAGATCTAATACCGTAAGGGCACATCGAAGCATTGACTACTGTGGCGACCTTGCTGCTGCAATAGCACAGAGTGTTGCCACGCAATCAGGGAATGCCAAGCGATTACAAAATACCCGGCGGCCAAAGAGCATTAAGCTGCCAACTGCCGAAGACCTCGAACTCCTTCGTGCGATTGATCAGAAAATTCATTTGACTCGCGAAAAAGTTCATACGACACTGGCGGAGATTGAACCATTCGCCCTTCAGGATCGTGTTTTTGCCCATAAAGACTCATATATTACCTTTGAGTGGACCTCATTTGGCAAACTCCCCTTACGCCCAGTGCGCGATTTTGCGCTCGAGCATGCTGATAGGATGACTCTTCTGGCAGAAATTTTGATAGGTGATGGTACTCGCTTTGAGGATGGAGGTCTCAAAAGTCGCCGACGAGTTGTCCAAAAAATTTCAGCTCTCGTGAAGAAAAAAACATATACCAATGTTCCCGACCGCTCTCGTGGTCGAGTGGTTGCCGATACTTTGACTGACCTTGATCATGCCTACGCACGTCTTGAAACTGAAATGTTGCAAAAGGGGTTTTTTGAAATAGGATTTCGAACCGTGAATTATCCGACTCCCGCTATTCTCGCACTTCCGGAAGAGGATAGACCAAAGACCAATTATGCCACGCCAATACGTATTATTTTTTCTTACTGGGCACCAACCATGTCGCATGATTCTTTTCGAGATCGGATGATTACTGAAATTCAGCTCGTCACTCGACGTACCCGGGCTTTGATGGATATCAGCCATCCCTTTGAGGTCGATAAGACCACGAAGTATCCTTCTGGGGCCCATAAAAAATGGCTCCATGACCTATTTTATAAGGCGGCGCTTGCGGATGCTCTTGCTGAATAGAAATAGTTCTAGCGTGTA
>CAYHPV010000099.1:0-4576 GCA_964358735.1 uncultured Candidatus Peribacteria bacterium
TCAAGTTACAGCCACACCATCAACACCTAGTGCGCCCACCGCGCCTACGGCCATTGATCCGAACGCGCAGCAACTCCCGCTCACTGCGCCTGCGGGCACAGATCCTCACAAAAAACTCGCGCTCATCGGTGGAGGAATTTTTGTCGTTGCGATTCTCGTGGTCGCCTCACTCTTCGGTGGTGGCATGTTTAAGGGATCGCTTATTCAAGGCGCTACACTCACGGCGAAAATCAATGAACTCAAAAAAACCGACGACGTTCTTACCGTCGATTACACCGTGACAAATGGTGCCACCGAACTTCCCGCTGATAATGATTTTCTCATGCGTGCCTGCTCAAAAAACGACAAAGTGATTTTTGAAAAACCATGGAATCTCGATAAAAAAACAACCTTCCGCGCGGGTGAATCTGTCACCTACTCTGTGCAAGTTCCCGCCGATCAACTCAAAGATAAGGATGTCACAATGGTGAGCCTGAAACTTTTTGATACGGGAAAACTTTCTGGATGTACTGGCTCATTTGCCGAGACAAAATCGGAAACAGTGCCATTCAAAGTTACCATTTAATTTCGCAAATTCTCTCCTCAAATATAAAAACACATTATGGAAACTCCTGTCATACCAACACCAACGCCAACCCCAAGCGATCTCCCAACTCCACCACCTGTCACTCCATCAGGCACACCACCTGTGGTACCTGCCGAAGGTGGCAATAAAAGGATGCCCATCCTCATTGGCGTTCTCCTGCTCGCCCTCGTTATTGGCGCGGCGGTCATGTTTGGGGGCAATCTCTTCAAGGGGTCATTTGTCGTCGGCTCCGATAATGAAACGCTCTTCAAAGAATCGGTTGAAAATATGAAGTATGCGCAGGATGCTGATCTTTCTCTAGATATCACGAAAAAAATCGCGGATTTCTCTGATAAGATTAATAGCGAAGCCCTTAAACCGGATCTCCAGGATTTTACGTTTAAAAATGGAACTCTCACTCTTAAAAATAAACCCGTTCCAAATATCATTGAGAACCTTTCTGGATTGTATGATTTTGACAAAGGATATCACGATCTTTATATTGAGATGCAGGGTGAACGCACTTTTGCGAAGGAAGAAAAAGCTAATAGCGGAGGAGCGGTGAGTGCTCTGATGAAGACAGAAAATGGACAAAAAGTTCTTACTGCCTTTACTGATCTTTTTGGATCAAACGCAGATTTTGCTTCTAGCGCTAATCAGTTTGTTAAATTTAGCGACAATTATACCAGTGTATTGGAAAGCATTGTTACGACACTTTCTACAATTAAAAAAGTCTATGCTGATGAGTTCTCTTCACTGGTTGAACCCATAAAGCAAGCTGCCAATAACCTCCAATTTACTCCAGAGCAGCAGAATACTGCCAAGAATTTCTTTAACATTCTATCACTTGGAACTCCTGCTGATGATACCGCTGTACAGGCATTTGAAGATCTTTTAAAGGCTAAAGTGAGCTATCTAAAACCAGCAGAAGACGCATATGCAGCATTTGGTATGAAATATTATTCTATTAATGAACAGGATAACCCTTATGATCCTGAAGATAAGACACCTATCAAGGATATTCTTAACAGCAATAGCTCTAAGATCGTGCAGGGGTTTTTTATTGGACAAAATGGTGAAAAAAACAATCTTACTTTGGTCACTGATTTTATACCCAATCTTCATGCGGCCATTACCAGTGATGCCGCTTCTGCGGTAGCGAAAAAAACCTATGGCGAACACCTTAAAGGTGTCGCTGCTATTAATATTGATGAAAATAAAAAGGCAACTTATACCATAAAATTACTGTATTGGCTTACTGATGGCGCGAAAAACATCGTTCCTGTCAAACTGCTAATGGGCGATGATGGTATCGATCATAATATCCTCATCAAGAGCAACAACTCAAGTTTTGAGGGTGCGGAATGGAGTATTGGTACGTTTGCTCCGGACAGCGGCGTGAGTCAGCAGATTCAGCAGCTGTTCCAGGAAAGTCAGTTGAAGATATTCCTTAAAAAGACTGCAAATATACCAGATGTTGCGAGTAACTATCGTGAAAATTTTACGAAGATACTTCCAAAGTGGAGTAGCTTTAATGGAACAACAGAGCTCGCAACTGCCAAAGATAATGCTTCTGATAATTCAGTTACCTATTCAACCTTTGGTGGTGGCGTGAATGTCACCGGTTTCCTTGCCATGGAGGTTGCATTGAGTTCCCATGAGGCCGTGGTGGATAAAACTACCGGTACGTTTAAGAGTTACACCGCGAACTTTTTCAATGATCTTAGTAAGGGTAGCTATACCCTGAGCAAGATTACCTATAAAGATATTCCGGAGAAGAAGGTGGTGAAAAAAGAAGAGGTAAAAGACGCTCCGAAGGAAGAAAAGAAAGATGCTGACGCGCCTCTTGATCCAAATGTAAAATTTAATTTTGCAGCAGCCGTTCTTAGTAATAAAGTCGCTACTTCCCTCGCAGATGCCAAAAAAGATGGTGCTGGGGTCACGCTGCCTGTTCATTACACCTTCACGAAGGTACTTTCTGAAGCGGACTACAAAAAAGTTCATCTCAAAGTTTTTCTCATCAATGCAGAAACGAAAAAAACAACGAGTCCAATGGTTTATGATGAATCACTCGATACTCTTTTACCTTTTGCTAAACTTGGAGCTGCGCTTGAATTGAAGGCAAATGCTGTGATTCCCTATGCTAAGTTTGGGAAAGATATTGTTTCGGATGGTAAAAATTCATTTTATGCCGTCATGAATAAGATGGAGGATACATTGATGGTAAAAACTTATGTAAAGCCGCAGGACTCCGGTTATGTGACTGAGTACAGCTATAATGACAATACTTCCATCTATACATGGGATCTTACGGGACCTGAATCTGAGGTGAAAAAAGAGGAAAAAAAGGATGTCGATAAGCCTCTTGATACAAAATCTCTATTTAATTTTGCGACTAAAATCAAAGATCAGGATCTCGATATTCCCGATTCGGTGGCCAAGAAAAGTGGGGTCACGTTACCAATTCATTATACATTTACCCAGGCAATTTCTGAGCCTGACTATAATAAAATTCAGTTGAAGGTGTTCTTTACAAACGCAACAATCAAAGCGGCTCCGCCTATGGTTTATAATGAAACGCTCAGTACTATTTTACCCTTTAAGGACCTCGGGGATAAGCTTGAGCTGAAGGCAAATATCACTATTCCATATAATAAATTTTCGAAGGATATTATTCTTGGAGGTAGCAATATCTTCCATGCCTTTATCAATCTCACGGATACCACGAAGCTGTTTGAAGGCGACTCGTTCTTCCCTCAGGAATCTGGCTATATTTCCGAGAACAAATTTGAAGATAACATCTCCTCATATAGAGTGATGTTTGCTGAGCCTGAACCAAAGAATCCCAAGAAAGACGCTGGAAACACTCCTGTCATTGATGCAAAGGAAATTGTCGTGACGAATGCTGATCCTGGCAAGGGCGTCGATCTTTCGAAGCCTGATCCTATTGCTCCAAATAAAAATGGTGAGGTTGCTTTTGAGTCGCAGTTTAAGATTGGCATGCCTGCGGTGAATGATAAAAGTGGTGAAAAAATTGGTGGACCGGTGTCTGCCGCCTTTGATGGTCAAAAAATGAAGATTCGTTTGACGGCGGTCAAACTCAGTGCTGATTCAAAAAATATCGTCAACAGTCAGCTTATTGACGAGATCGAAATTACGATTAAAAAAGATCAGACCGAAATTCCTGTCCTAATGAAGAAAAAACCTGTTGATTTTGAAAAACTTCCGGAAAATCTTCTTGAAAATATTGTCGATGGCTATTACTACAACTTTATCGTGAGTGCGAACTTTGATGTCGAGAAACATGCAGCCGATATTCCGGAGGAGAATTTCTTCTATAACCGACATCTGTTCCGATTTCCGATCTTCAATGTTGCTGCGGTCAAGGGACTTCAGGATCTGAATACACCTCTTTCGCAAGCAAAGAAGGATGGGGTCGTGCTCCCTATCCACTTCACCTTCACGAAGCCGGTTCTTGAGGCATGGTACAAGGAGCTCCCTTTCAAAGTTTTCCTTGAAAATACAAAGATCAAAGATCCGCCACTTCTTTATGAAGGCACGCTTGATAGCGTACTGCCATTTGCAAAACTCGGCGATACACTTGAATTCAAGGCCGATCTGAAGATTCCGTATGAGAAATTCAAAGATGATATTACTCCTGGAGAGGATAACTTTTTCTCTGCCTATATCAACTTCCCTCAGAAAAAACTCTATGATAAGAGTGGCTACTTGGCCCCTCAAACGTCTGGTTATTTGACGGAGTACGATTACAAGGACAATGCCGCTCAATACAAGGCTACTTTTGCCGAGCCTAAGCCTGCCGCCAAGATTTCTATTTCGAATGTGAACAAAGATCCCGGTCAGGCTATGGTCATTCATTCAAAGGCGGCGGTTGTCAAACTTCCTCTTCCGAAAGATCTAAAAACGGATCCGGTGGTGAATTTTGAGGCTGAGTTTAAACTTGCCGCTTCGGTGGATGATGAGCTCGCGAAGTCTGACCTTTTTGTCCGC
>CAYHPV010000100.1:0-4563 GCA_964358735.1 uncultured Candidatus Peribacteria bacterium
GTGAGAGCGGCGTAGGCGCTCTGCGTGGAACCGATAAGACAAACCAGTGCCAATATGGACACCAGGAGTTTCCTTTTAGCATGTTGAAACATGAGGAGGGAGGGGTAAGGAATAAAATATTTTTTATTGCCGAAGCAATAGTTGAGCTGATTCTACTCTTGGGTAGTCGTGGAGTCTAAAAAAATTCATTCCACAAATCTGGAAATGTTTTTTAGTTGGGTAGTCGGAATGAAATCTGAGGAGACGAATGGGTAGTCGTTACCATCGTACTTCTTGCCATGGGCGCATTTCTACGTCATGAACGAACGGGGCACTTTTCTCAATTTTTCACTGTTTTATGGAGTTATCAAGTCCAATTTAGAGGTTTATCTGCTTGATGAACTTTGGAAACATTTCTATCTTGCGTGTATCATCAGGATGGAAGAGAAATGGTCGAACATCCTGTGCGAGCTTTTTGAAGTCCCATGCAGCCGTTTTTTCAATGATATTCACCCTGAGCTCTTCTGCATTTTTTATTCCCATCTTTTCGCTGAGATAGCTATAGTCCGGCTTACAAAATGATGAGAGAAAGAGAATGTCATAAAAATCTCTTCCCTTCGCCCGTGGTCGATTCGTTGCAGCAAAAAATTTCTGTGCGAGAAGCATCGATGGTGGAGTGACCAGAATCTCTCTCGTGACATCAAACTTGTTGAGCAGTTTTGGTTCGGGAGTATATGCATAGCCATGTGGAGCTGTGTCGAGCTGGATGAGAATTTTTTCATCTCTATTCGGTGAAAGTTCATTTGCAAAGAGAATATCGGGGAGTCGAACATTGCATCGATAGGCGCCACGGCTAACTGTGTTTATTTCTACCCTGAGTCCATTCTTTTCGAGCCCATTCTTTACCTTCTCAGCGATCTCATCGAATTCACCCATCGTGAGACCGAAGTTATCGAAGTCGAGGTCTTCCGAAAAGCGAGTATTATTATAGATAATTCGCAGTGCCGTACCTCCCAGAAATGAGAGCCTGTTTCCGAATTTTGATGTGAAAATAATCTCCAGAATTTTGTATTGCAGGTACTCCCGTAGGATATCTCTACGAAATGTCTGAAGAAATTCTGGATATTGCCTTACGATCTCCTGGATGGTGAGCATGTTTAAGGATTATTATGAATATAGGTCATTAATTTTTCTACTCGTGACGTGAGTTGCTTACTGCCGAATGCCTCGAGGTAGCGTTCGAACTTTTGCGCATTATAACTTTTTAAAAATTCTGTCCCATCGAAGCGCCACTCCTGAAGCGCACCCTCGTCCGAGAGTTCTGGATGAAGGTAGAGATAATCGAGTACCGCCTTTTCTTGTTCGGCAAACTTGTACATGATCGTGTTATACTTTTTTAATTCATACCCGAAAAAAAGCTCTTCCTTGATGTGTTGATACATGAATGTACCTGTTGGTGATGAGAAACGCGCGGTCTTCTGTGTCGTGACCGAAGTTGTCGTATAGACACTTTCCGGTATGAGTCCGTAATGTGCGAGTGCGGATTCGAGTGAAACGTATGATGGACCATAAAGATGATTCGCGAGATGAAAAAGTTTTTCCTCGGTGAGCGGCGTATCTGTGAAGCGATAGTTACCCCGTCTGATCTTGGCGATGTAGCCTTTTTTTTGCCACTCGTTGAGTCTTCTCAGCTGAAAAGCTGGGGCGATCTTGAAGATGTCTCGTGGCGTGAAACTTTCAAAGCTGCTTAGGGCCTTTCTGAAGCTGATAAAGTTCATGTGTTTTGTTTCTAAAGTATGTTATTTTTAACATGTTATGGAAATATAATAGCATTTTACCACCTGGCTTGCAAGGTAAAATCATGTGCCGATTATGCATGCTCGGCACGGTTGGGTGGCTATGTATTATGGAATATGGGTATCCATGTGTAGTCATGTGTACACACCCTCTTTAAAGAGAGACTGGAAGTCCGCTCTTTGGTCGCCTCTTGGGTTCCCGTTCTTCAACTTCCGCTCGGATTGAGAAAACTGTCGCTCGCCTAATTATCAAAACCACATGTTTCCCGCGATGTACATTGATTTTTGTTGGCACATGGCGTCTTGCCTGTTAGGATGGCCGTACTTTTTGATATTTTTGTAACCCTTTTTCGTATGAAGAAATTTAGTTTGAAGCTTTCTGTCGCCTTTCTCGTCGTGTGTCAGCTCGCCTCATCGGTGGCATTTGCGCAAGAGACGACGGGCGCTCCGGCGACGCCTACTGCTGCCGCACCCGACATAAAAAAATCGGTCGAGCTCAGCTCCGAGCTTACCCTTTTTATGGAGGTGTACTTTGTGCAGCTGAAGGCGAAGGCTTTTGCAAAAGCGTATGGTGCTACCAGCTCCGATTTTAAAAAAACGATGAAACTTGCCGATTTTAGTAAGATGATGACCGCCTCAGGGCTCTCTGATTTTACCGGCAAAACCTGGGTGGATAAGCAGTGGGATCCGAAAACGGGTCTCATCAATATTCGCGGGGAATTTGTAAGAGGAGAAAAAGAAACCCACACCGTCTCTTTTCAGCTCGTGAAGAAGGGCGAGACCTATGAGGTGCTTGGGATTACCGAGACGCTTACCATTCCGCTCCTCAGCTCGATGTTCCCGAAAGAGGCCGCGCTTCAGTCACTTCTGCGAGATGAACTTTTGGGCATTGCCAAGATGGTGAAAAATGGCAGTTTCCGCAAATTTTATAATGGTATGGCAAAAATGGCACGGGCAAGTATCAAATTCGGCTCGTTCAAGAAGGCCTTGAGGGCTTTTAAAAAGGAGAAGAAAGATATCGCGCTGGCGGCCGATACTGCCATCACCGTCGCCGAGGGATTCCCAAAAATTGATACCAATGGCAATGTCTCCGTGAAGGGCGAGTACACCAATGACACCTACGTCGTTTTTTTCACCCTCGGGTATAACTACGAGTGGGAGTGGAGAGTCAACACCCTCAACATCAATCCGGTTCTGATTGCCGATGTTCCGGCTCACCGGGCCAAGATGGCGGCTGATGCTGCTGCTGCAAAGAAGGCGGCCGAAGAGGCTGCAAAAAAAGCCGCTGATGAAGCGGCTGCTGCCAAAGCGAAGGCCGATGCTGATGCAAGTGCAGCCGCGCCGGCGAAGGTGGAGGAAAAGAAGTAGGCGGCGTTTACCCGCGACCATCTCACCCAAGCCATCCTCGATGAGGATCTCAATGTCCTGATGCCTGCTGCCGAGTTCCACCGTGTGCGCGGATGGCTCAAAGTTGAGGTGTTGAGGTTTTTGGAGGGGGAGGCTGCGAGCTAACAGGCCCTGAATGAATAATGCAATTTTTGTAGGTTCCAGTGAATGGCAGGTACATCATGCCAGAATTCTCTTTCCGAGCGTTTTTGCCAGCTTTATAAAAAAATCTTTCAGAAATTCGATCTCGATGGGTATGAGCATTTTTGGAAGCGAGACAATACGTCTCACTTTTGTAAGCTCTCCTCCCAAATAAAGAATGTCAATCTGAGTACCGAATTTCTTTTCGGCATCACGGTGAATACGGCTCAGAGGGAATTTTTGTAAAAGAAAATAAAGATCAACGAAGTCCTTCGGATCAAAGCGATCAAGAAGAGCCATGAGCTTATTCGCTGCAATATCGCGTAAGCTATCAATCAAAATACCATCTTTTCTCATAGGCTTTCCGAGTCGTATGAAGGGATATTTACTGAATTCAATTTTCAATTCTTCGCCCTTTAATCCGAAAAAAAAGAGGTTTCTATCGTAGAGCCGCTGCGTTCGAAGCGTCTTTACTTTTACGTGCTGCTTGAGCTGGTCGGCAAACGCATGGAGATATGTCGCGTCAGGGTTATCGAAGCAAAAAAAATCCAAATCATCAGAAATACGATGCTTGAAATAGTATGCTGAAAGAGCTGTACCTCCGCTCAAATAGAAGCCTCTGAGGTTGGGTTCGATACTTACGGCTTTAATGACGCTTTTTTGTGCGATGGTGAGCAGGGGCTGTTTCATCAAGAAGGAGCTGTAAAAAAAATTTTTGCTGAGCTGGGATACGAAGCTGTGGAAGATATTTCTTTATCTCATCCCGTTTGAGTTTTTTTTTACCCAGTCCATATTGAATCATCCGCTCCAGTCTCCAAACTGGATCATTTTTTGTCTGTTTTTCATAGTCTTTTGTGTGATAATCCCATGTCATAGTGACATTATAGCATTTTAGACAATAAAAAACCACCAGTAATGTCCAATTTATTGTGTCTCGAGGATGGTCGGGATGGCTCAAAGTTGAGGTGTTGAGGTTTTTGGAGGGGGTGGCTGCGAGCTAACAGGCCCTGAATGATACAATTGGCACGTAGCTCATGCGGCCACGGTTATCTCTTCAGTTGCTATGATTTTCATACCGCTTATCGAGCTCGATGTTTGATGCTTGTGAGCAATGTTGAATCTTACTTCCATGAGTGATTCGGTTAAGAATGTATTATTCCAATTTTTTCCTTTCCTCTTGCTCGGTGCTCTTCAGGAAATTCTTCTGAGTTACGATTGGTCGGCCTAGGCGCTCTTCAAGTTTTTCTCGTGCGCCTCCGGC
>CAYHPV010000101.1:0-4515 GCA_964358735.1 uncultured Candidatus Peribacteria bacterium
GATGGTCGGCTCACGTGACTACTTCAATAAAGATATCGATGGCATGGTGAATGTAGCCGTCGACGCCAAGCGCCAGCCCGGATCTGCATTCAAACCATTTGTCTACGCACAGGCCTTCCTCCAGAGATACACGCCAGCCACCGTCCTCTATGACACTCCCATGCAGATCGGACCCGACAAACCACAAAACTACGATGGCACCTTCCGCGGGCCACTCCCGATTCGTACTGCTCTCGGTCAATCTCGAAATATTCCAGCCATAAAGGCCTACTACCTCGCGGGAGAAAAAGATCCAATCATCGAACTCGGACAAAACATGGGTCTTTCAACGCTGAAGCCCGACTTTGATTACGGCTATCCCCTCGCCATCGGTGCCGGAGAGGTAAAAATGATCGACATGGTTCAAGCGTATAGCGTCTTTGCAAATATGGGAAAGAAACCCGATATGCAATACATCGTAAAAATCGAAGACGCGAATGGAAAAATTATCGAAGAGTGGAATCCGGAGTTAATCAATACCTATCCGGAGGTCTTGAATCCGGAGGTCGCCTATCTGATCGATCATATTCTTTCCGACAACGCCGTAAAGGTAAGTCAAAATCTCACGATCCCCGGCCACACCGTCGCGACCAAAACAGGAACGTCCACGAACAAAAGTAAATCAAAAGGAGTCGCCTATCCGATGGATCTCTGGGTCATGGGATTCACGCCAAGCATCGTAGGATCGGTCTGGGTAGGAAATAACCGTGGTGACCCGCTCGGTGGCAACGCCGACGGCTCAAACGTCTCAGCGCCGATCTGGAAAGAAATTATGCTGGAATACCTCAAAGATAAACCCGACGAGTCCTTCACGCGTCCAGAAGGTATCAAAGAGGTCACCGTTTCGTCACTGACGGGTTTACTGCCAAGCGAGAACACGCCTTCGGATAGATTAAAGACAGAAATATTTGCAAGCTTCGCCATCCCAACGGAAATTGAAGGTGCATTTCTCAAAACAAAGATCGACATCCGCAACGATCTCCTCGCCAATGAGTTCTGTCCAATAGAGTTTGTGGAAGAACGAAGCTATCAGCTCCACAGTGATCCCATCGAACGAGCTGAATGGAAGACGGGCATTTCACAGTGGTACACAGGAAAAGGCTCAGAGTCAGGCATTCCTCCTACGACGATCTCACCACTCTGCATCAAGGAACAGATGGAGAGCGCTCCGACCATCAGTATCTTTTCACCATCAGCCTACCAGACGGTCAGTGGTGACACGATCGATGTCACCGTAAAATACAAAGCGGCAAATGGAGTGAAAGATATTGCGTACTACTTCGATAAAACTCCTCGAACGGTCCGCAGCGCACCACCCTACGAATACGCCACCATCAAAATTCCAAAGTATGCAAAGCCGGGAACGAACTATCCGATACGTGTCGTCGTGAAAGATCAGTATGGATACAGTGGTGAAGCAAGTATCGAGATCAGACTCGCCGGCGAAAATGAAAATGCAGAAAATACCTCAGGATCACTGATCTCTCCAGGCGCAAGCACACAAAATCCAAACGAGCCTCTCCCAAGCGACAGCCAGAGTAAATTGCCACCGCCACAAGGGAATATTCTTGAAAATCCCAAAGCTCCACTCTTGAATTTTTGAAGCTGAATTTGACAAAAACACCATCACAAAGCTACTCAAAGCTGGACAAAGCTAGGAAATTCGTGCTATACTAGGAGCAATCAGTTATTTACTCCTTAATTCACTCTCCCATGCAAGGATTTTGTCCAAAATGCAACAAGGACACCCACGGTGCTGAGAACATGCGCGAAATGACGAACGTCCAGTTTGTCGTCATGAAGAATGGTCGCCATGCAGCAAAAGGTGTCTGCCCAGTTTGCGGACGAGGCATGTACAAGATTGTCTCGGCCTCCGATGTTCCAGGAGCTTAAGGGTAAATATCTCTCGAAACGATCTAAACCAAAGCTTCATAAAAACCTCCTACACCTAGGAGGTTTTTTTTGATCATTTTTACATCAAGAGTGCTATACTCCAAATCGTGAAAAAATATCTTCCACTGCCGCTGATCATTCTTCTCGGAATAATTATTCTGACCGCGCTCCACCGAGGAGGCATCTCATTCCAGGCACATCTCGCATGGATGGTACTCCTGCTTCCATTACTGGTATTCGTCTATAGAGATACAAAAAACAAAGGACAGAAGATTCCCTCACTCGTCACAGGGGCTATCCTTCTTTTCATACTCAGCATCATCATCGGATGGAGCAACTCACTGATGAAAGACTTTGGCATCATCTCCGTGACCGGACTCCTCTCGGGCGTAGCAACACTTCTCATCGTGATACAAATGGAAATCACCGATACGATCACGCATCGCTTTCTAAAAACGCTCGCCATTTTCACCACCCTCCTTGCGGTACTCGGCATCATCCTCTATCTCGGGACACCAATTGATCGTCTAGCATCCACCTTCACCCATCTTCCATTTTTCACCTCCTCCTACCCAAACGCCTTTGCACTCTTGATACTGAGCATCCTCCCTTACACGCTGATCGAGTTTGGAAAAATAGAAAACATACGATCATGGAATCGTGAAAAAATAGCTCTCTTCAGCATAAGCACCATACTCATAAGCTCGCTTTTTCTCACCTTCTCACGAGGAGCCTTCATCGTCTTTGCTCTCATAATCGTAGTGCTCCTTCTCGCAAAAAAAATAAAACTCAACAAAGCTCTCGCATCTCTCGCCATCACGACCATACTTCTCGTCACCATCATACAGATAGCTCGACCAAATTCAGTCCCCACCAACGAGTTTGGAAAAAAACTCACCCTGTCTGCAGGAGAAAAATCATCATCAGTCAGCGAACGGAGAGACTTCTGGGAAGGCGCTCTCGGCATGATCAAAGAGCGGCCGTTAACGGGATTTGGACCAGACACCTTTCGCTATGCATTCCCCCACTATCAAAAAGTTCCACTGGCAAACTCGGATCATCCGCACAACATGATGCTCAAGCACGCGGCGGAGTTCGGAGTTCCGTCAACGCTTCTCTATCTCGGCATCATATTTACGGCGCTGCTGCTTGGTTGGAAATTTGGAAGAAAAAACGAACTCACCTTCTCGATACTCATCGCGTCTAGCGCGATCATCGCACACAACATGATCGATTTTAATCTCAATTTCGCTTCAACCGCAGCCATTTTCTGGACATTTCTTGGTCTGCTCATCAGTCAGTCACTCGAAAAAATATCAATAAAAAAATCGGCACTCACGCCAAAACGCATCGTCATTTGCCTCTCCATGCTCATCGTAGGCGTGCTCTTTATTGGAGGAATGTACGAGATCTATCAGCGTACAAAAATCGTCGAAGCTCGTATTGCACAACAAGAAAAAAACTATGAAAAAGCTGAAACGCTGCTCGCAAACAGCAAGCCACTATTTTTTGAAGATGCAATACTGTTGCGAGTGCACAATGCCATCAACGCAAAAAACGAGAAACTCGCGCACGAACTTCTATCAAATATCACCAAACGAAATCCCATCTACGCGGAGAGTTTCAATCTCTGGTCTGAACTATTTGTAAAAGTCGGACGACTCGATAACGCACAGGTCACCAACTATCGAGCCCTCGAGCTCGACCGCTACAACCGGCTGGCGTATCACCTTCAGTGGATACGCATCCAGCAAAAAATCGGGAAACCACTCGATCAAAAAACAGAAAAAACCTACCAGGAAATGCTCGAAGATTATCTCGAACTTCTCAAAAATAACGCACACAATACCGTCACCACCGACGACCCATCGAGCGCCATACAAATAACACACGCCATCGAAGAGTTCACAACCAATGGAGCAAGAAAAATTCACATGAAAAGTCTCCGAAGGAAACTCACCGAAACCGCCGAGCTCGAACGAAAAAAATTCACCGAAAAATTTCACGTCACACTCGAACCACTCTCGCTATGAAACCAACCTACGAACTCCTGATCGGCACCACCAACCAAGGAAAATTCGCAGAAATAAGCGAAGTTTTGAGCATGCTCCCGATAAAACTCTTCACTCCAGACGATCTCAGTATCACGGAACATCCAGAAGAAACCGGAAGTAATTACGAAGAAAACGCACGACTCAAGTGCGACTTCTACGCACAAAAATCAAACCTTCCCACGCTCGCCGAAGACTCCGGTATCGAGATCGCCGCCTTTCCAAACGAACTCGGATTCAAAACTCGCAGGTGGGGTGCCGGCGCACATGCCACCGACGAAGAGTGGCTCACCCACTTCCTGACAGAACTCAAAAAGCACCCGGAAGAGCTCCACCGTGCCACATTCGTCTGCACCGCAGCGTTCAAACTTCCACACAACGACACCATCCACATCTTCCAGGGCGCCTGTCCCGGCCGTCTCCTCACCACACCACAAACCGCAGTCCCCCACGGCATTCCGCTCTCATCCTGCTTCATCCCCGACGGCTTCGACAACGTTTACAGCGCCCTCACCCCCGAAGAAAAAAACCG
>CAYHPV010000102.1:0-4511 GCA_964358735.1 uncultured Candidatus Peribacteria bacterium
AAATATCTTTGAGATTCGGATAATCCATCATCTCAGCAAGCGAGTCGTAGACGGTTTTGTCGAAGTCGAGACCGGAAAAATCTTGTTGATAATATCCAACTCGCAGCTCATCCGATAATCGCGCACCCTCGGAGTCACCACTCGCAAGTTCACGCAATAACGTACTTTTCCCAATCCCATTCGGTCCCACGATTTGCAAACGATTGCGCCTCCACAGTTTAATATCCACCTTCTTCGTTTTTCGTTCGTGATTTTGAATCACACCCACCGAAGTCAAAGTCACCATCGCGTCCGACCACGGCTGTGCGGGAATCACAAACGGCCTGATCGTCCGGTCATCGCGCTTCACCTCAACCATATTTTCCTCATCTTCTTCGACCTCTTCGCGGAGCTTGCTCGCGAGCTTACGCATCTTACCTCCCTTGTGGGAAAAGAAGTTCACCTTTTCTTTGCGATCCTGAATATTCTTTCGTAGCTGCGCATTTTTTTTCTCTTCACGCTCGATCTGTGCAGCGATTTGCTCCACCACATCGAAGTAATTTCCCACATACTGCTCGACTTTTTTCGTCCGAACATCGAGGTTCAAGACGCCATCCGTAAAACAGTTCAAGAATGCCGCATCGTGAGAAATAACAATCACCGTTTTTTCGTAGGTCATCAAAAATCCTGTCAGGTGATCAATGCCATCGGTATCAAGATTATTCGTCGGCTCATCAAGCATCAGAATATCCGGCTCCTGAATGAGCGCATGGGCAAGCAGCAATCGCGCGAGCTGGCCGCCAGAAAAGTCTTTAATTTTTTTATCAAGGGGCGAACTCAACTGTACGACCTCCAAAACGTCTTTAATAAGTTTTTCAATATTGTGCCGTTTCTCAGAAAACGCCGTCGCAAAATATTGCAACACGGTGTGATTAAAAAGTTCACGCGGCATGACCTGATGGCCGATCGCAATCGACGCCCCATCACTGATCAAAACACGTCCAGACTGAGGCTTGAGAGCGCCCTCCTCCTGCATGCCGGCCGCTCCCAGTATGAGTTTGAAAATCGTACTTTTACCAGCACCATTCTGTCCCATGATGGTGATCTTCGCATTCTCGCGAATCGAAAAACTCGATTCATCGAGAATCATCTTTTCGTTGTCGTACGAAAACGACACATCATCAAACCGAACAATAACATTTCCATGATCCATAGCGGGCGGATTATAGCACAAAAGAAGGATAAAAGAAGAGAATTGCGACCACGCAGAGATTCAGCTATAATAAAGCCTCATCATATTTTTTGAATATGGAATCAATATGGAATCACTTCCCATCATTCCGGTTCACGTGATTACGCTCGTAGAAGACCCGAGTAATCCCGTGTTGTTCCTCTATTGTCAGGGCGAAAACCGGATTATTCCGGTGCTTATAGGCCCACCCGAAGCCAAAATTCTGGCACTGGCCCTCGACAAGGTCAACTTCGAGCGCCCCCTCACCCACAGCCTCCTCCTCTCCACCATAGAAGCCATGGGCGGACAACTTTCTCGTATCGTCATCTACGACGTCGCCAAAGATATATTTTACGCAAAAATATGTGTCAAAATTGGCGAAGGTCAAGAAGAGATTCAGATCGACGCACGTCCAAGCGACGCGCTCATTCTCGCCGTACAGGCGATCAAGCCTATTTTTGTCACGAAAACCGTCATGGACAAAGCGGGTCAGAAAAGTCCGATTATTCAGCAGCCATCAGCGCATCAGGGTCTCACGCAGAAAGAAATTACCGAACTCAAAAAACATCTGACCGAGGCCCAACAGCGTGAGCAAACAGGATGAAAACACTCGTTATCGACAACTACGACTCTTTCACCTACAACCTCTTTCAGTATCTCGCTGAAATTGGCGGAGATCCACTCGTGGTAAAAAATGACGAGATCGAGCTCTCAGACATTCAGGAAATCAAACCGACCCACATCGTCATCTCACCCGGCCCGGGCACGCCAAAAAACCGTGAAGACTTCGGAATTGGCACCGAGATCATTAAAAATCTTCACCGATGGTATCCAATCCTCGGCGTCTGCCTGGGTCACCAGGGGATTGCGGCCACATACGGTGCAAACATTATTCACGCCCCAGAAGTCATGCACGGAAAAACATCCATCATCACCCACACCGGCGACTCACTCCTTTTCAAAAATATTCCAAAACAAATCCCCGTCATGCGATATCACTCGCTCCTCGTCGACGAACACACCCTCCCATCCACATTCAAAGTTACCGCACGAACCGCGCACGACCATCTCTGCATGGCGCTCGAACATACGACGTACCCACTCTTCGGCGTGCAGTTTCACCCGGAAAGTATCGGCACCCCACACGGCAAACAAATCCTACGAAACTTTCTTGCCATTGACCCTCCGATCAAAAGTAAACGCTGACGGACAGACGCTCCTCAAAACACAATGCTCACACAAAGGCTTTCTTGCGACACAAATCTTCCGTCCATGCGAAATAAGCAGCAGTGAAAACGTCTCCCACATTTTTTGTGGCACGATCTTCACAAGATCGCGCTCAATCTTCACGGGATCATTTTCTCGCGTAAGCCCCAGTCGTTGCGACAGCCGCCTCACATGCGTATCCACGACCACACCCTCCTGCACACCAAACCCAACACCAAGCACCACATTCGCCGTCTTCCTCGCAACACCAGGTAAGCGCACGAGCTGCTCCATCGTTCGCGGAACCTCACCGCCAAACTCCTCCATAATCATCCGCGCAGCAAGAGCAATATGCTTCGCCTTATTTCGAAAAAAATTAACGGACGAAATTCGCCGTGCAATCGACGCCACCGATGCTCGTGAAAAAGCCGCCGCATCCGGCAACACGGCAAACAGCCCAGGCGTGACCTTATTCACTCGCACATCCGTGCACTGCGCCGAGAGAATCGTCGCCACGAGCAGCTGAAACGGCGTCTCAAAAAAGAGCGCACATGTCACATCCGGATATTCCTGTGCAAGACGCTCAAGAACAACCAGGCCACGAGCAGGCTTTTTCATAACCTTTTTCACGACTCTCTTCATGGCTTCACACTAGCAGAATCTTCAGGGATTCCAAAGATTCGGCGGTACGCCTCGATCTCTTCACGTCCAGTTTGCTCAGCAGCATCAACATCGGTCTCACCGGGGAGATAATAAAGAGGCTCGGGGGCCCCATCACTGGCCCGACCATCATCCGCAACCTCAGGAGCCTCGACCCCACCCTCCCTGGATTCTCGCTCAGCACGAATCTCCAAAATCCGCTGCTCCTCGACTCGTCGGGCATATTTCTGTGGAAGTGAATTCAGGGGAAGTTTCGTCAGAGAAAGGTAATCCAAAGGATCAACATGCGTACCACCCTTAATCACCTCAAAGTGCAAGTGTGGCCCCGTCGTCATGTACCCGGCACCCTTCGATCCCGGCATACCACCCGTGAGTCCAATCACATCTCCACTTCGGACAAACTGTCCCTCTTTCACCAAAATAGACGAAACATGTCCGTACACCGTCATAAGCGAATCCCGATGACTCAAAATAATATAACTATATCCCATGCCATTATCTTTGACCTTATAGACAAACCCGTCTTTCGGAGCAAAAATTTTCGAGGACTGATAGGTCGGAATATCGACCGCCTGGTGCCCAACACCAAATCGCACTTTATAAGAACTATCATGGAAGTAGGCACTGATACCACGCGAAGGTTTCACCGGCCACTGGAAGAGTGCCCCGTTATCACTCTGCTGCTGGAACTCATAGATCTCTTTCATTCGTTGATCGAGCATCGCCTGCAAATCACTATTGGTCACCGATTTCCCCAGTCGACTCAGATTATCTTTCACGTAGTCGAAGTTGCTCTGAAGCGCCGCGATCTCAAGAGCCGCCTCCTCTTGTTGGCGGAGTGACTCGGTAATAAGTTTCTCATACATCGTCTGCTCACCATGGGTCACCTGCACAAGAGCCGCCTTGGCCTCCTGACGATCTTTGAGATGCTTTCGCTCAGCCAAAAGCTTCTCTTGCAAAAGATCCAGCCCAGATTTTTTATCAAGAATGAGCCGCTGCATCTCCATGATAGCCTCCTGGGTACCCTGGAGCGTGTCGAGCATCATCTGACCTCGCTCTTGGAGCATATCGAGGGTAAACATCTCATTGAGAGTATCACCCACCTGCGCATCGGCGAGGAGCAATGTTGCCGTACTCATACCATCACCATTCATCCCAGAATTTCCAAATCGCAGCTCCTGAATATAGAGCAGACGCATATAATCAGCCAAGAGTACCTTCTGCTGATCAAACGCAGCACTCCGATCCTGAACCTCACGCTGGAGAATAGTGAGCTCTTTTTCTCGAAGCCCGACCTGTTCAGCGACCGCATTGATCTTGCGTTCGCTAAGATTGATACCTTCCTGGAGCGCGATAATCTGATCACGCAACGAACTTATCTCCTCATGGGCCGTATCAACATGTTGCTGGTGATTTTGTATCGTGCCATTGAGAT
>CAYHPV010000103.1:0-4429 GCA_964358735.1 uncultured Candidatus Peribacteria bacterium
ACGTACCCCCGGCCGCCTCTCTGTGTGGCCGGGGCTGCGGCGGGGCTGATTCGGCGACTTCAGGCGGAGGGTTCGACGAGCTGCTTGAGCTGGGTGAGCCAGTCGGTTAAGTCCGGGTCATCGACTGTTGCCGGCTTGTCCGGGAATGACGTGGTCGTCTTCTCCTTCCGGTTTTCACCTCCCCCGACCGTGATAGTACAGTTCTTCCGCCCGCAATACTTGCAGAAGAAGATGTTGTACCATACGCCGAGGCTCTGCGATCCACCATACGCCTTGAGTCTGCCGAATGTGCATTCGGGACTCCCTAAACACATAGATGCCACCTCGGGCTTGAACATACTATACTTTTTCTTTTTGGTCAATTCAGTTATGAGACGGTTTCGCTTTTAAGCAGACCTATGCCACCCGAACTCATCCTCAAAGCCGGCAAAGACAAGCCAGTCAAAAATTACCATCACTGGATTTTTTCCGGTGCGGTGAAGGCACTGTCGGACGATGCCACCGACGGCAGCATCGTTCAGGTATTTTCGAGTGAAAGGGAGATTCTCGGGAGCGCGTATGTGAATCGCGCCTCAGGCATTTTGGGTAGGATGGTGGCGTTCGGTGAAGGAGATCCTATTGAGACGATCACAGATACTATTGAAAAGGCCGTCGCGTTTCGGCAGGGGTTATTTGACGATAAACACACAACTGCCTACCGGCTCGTGAACGCGGAAGGGGATCGGCTGCCCGGACTCATTGTTGATCGTTACGGCGACTATCTTGCGATCCAGATTGCTACGCTTGGCATGGAGAAACTCAAGCCGCTCGTTTTGGAAACGCTCCACCGACTGTTTTCAATCAAAGGCATATATGAGAAATCGTCCTTGCCGGCCCGACGAGAAGAGGGACTTAAAGATTACGAAGGCCCAGTGGTGGGGAATGTTCCAACGACAGTTGAAATAAAGGAGAATGGCCTCACGTTCCTGGTTGATATCGCTGGCGGCCAAAAAACCGGTTTTTTTCTCGACCAGCGGGAAATGCGGAGCCTCGTTCGGGACTATGCCAAGGGCCGGCGGTTACTCAATTGCTTTTCCTACACTGGCGGGTTTTCTGTCAGTGCGCTCGCGGGCGGTGCTCTACGAGCCACCTCAGTAGATATTTCCGAAGACGCGACCAAACTCTCGGACGAGAACGCAGGGCGAAATGCCGTTGACAGTCGCCATCAGAGTGTCACGGCTGATCTTTTTGAGTATCTTCGCGAGAGTCATCCAGGCGATTATGATTTTATTATCCTTGACCCGCCGGCCTTTGTCAAAAGAAAAATCGACATCGTCGCCGGCTGCCGCGGGTATAAAGATATCAATCGTTTGGCTCTCAAACTCTTGCCAGAACGAAGTTATCTTCTGACCTCATCCTGCTCGTATTTTGTTGATGAAAAATTATTTCAGCAAGTCGTCTTCCAGGCCGCGCGTGAAGCAGACCGAAGGGTTCGGATCATCTCTCACCACCGTCAGGCCCCGGATCATCCGATCAATATCTACCATCCGGAGGGGGAGTATTTGAAAAGTTTGCTCTTGTATGTGGATTAGAAGCGCCACCGGACATACATAATTTTTTTCCCGGCCGCGAGATGGCGTTTTTCGTAAACCGTCTCTATGTGAAGAATGGGATCCGCGGGCAGGACATACACATCTTCGATGACCTTTTCAATCACGCATTGCCCTTCTTTTAGTGCTTCGAGCGTATAGGTGAAGAGCGCTTGGTCATCGGTTTTGAGATGAATGACGTCGCCTGGCCCAAGAATTCTTTGGTACTCTGCGAGAAACCGTGGCGAGGTGAGCCGATGTTTGGCTTGCTTTTTTCGAGGATATGGATCGGGAAAGGTGATCCAGATTTCGCTGACGCTGTGCTCTGGGATCAAATCAGTGATTTTTTTAATGTCTGTCCGTATAAAACGAACATTCGAGAGGTTTTCCTCTAGCGCTGTTTTAGCGCCCTGCCAAATTCGCGCGCCTTTGCTGTCGAGACCGACAAAATTTTTATCCGGTGACAGCAGGGCTAGCGAAATGGCGTATTGCGCGGTCCCTCAGCCGAGTTCGAGGGTGACCCGGTGATCATTCCCAAAAAGGCCCCGCCAGTCGAGCGGTTCAGTCTGATTTCGTCCTTCAATTACATTCGGGAGTGTCGCGGCTTCGATGATCTTCGTGTGTTTCTTTCTGGTCATATTACTCGCTTACCAATCCTAGCGTTTTTTTTGCGATTCATCGACATATATATACCATGCTGGTTGCATATTTCCAGCCAAAATTGTAGCATATTTTGGAAAAAAATGCGACGAGTTGTGATACGTAGAGTTATGTAACATTTGTTTGATCTGGTATGGAAGAAATTGCAACGCAAACAATAAATGCGACCGCTGTTATTATCAGCCATTTAGATGCTGTCAACTCTAATCTGAGCTCAATAGCTTCGACTATTTCTAAGAAATCTTTTTTTGATTCACAGGCTTTTGGTGCAATTGTAGGTGCGAGCTCAGCTCTTTTCATATTTTTTTTAGAGAAAATAATATCGTTCTGTCGAAAACGAATTACCCAAAACCGAAAATTATATTTTGAACTAGCAGAACACGGCGACATTTTTTCGCCCAGAAATCTTCGAGAGCGAGGTGGCATGACTATGTATGGTCACACTAAGAAAGACAGAGAAGGCACGACAGTGGTGCCTGAAAAACCCTTGGGCGAAAAAATGCTCATCCAATTAAGACGGGTTGTAAAATACTGGGACTATAGAAATTACTGGTTGCGCAGAATGTTTAAAAAATACTCAAAGATTATTAAAAGCTTTGATGAAACCTCTGATCGAGACTCTGACGAGGGCAAAAAAAATATGAAGAGAGCTGAGCTTATGCATACCAAAATAATGAGGTATGTATACAGAAAAACCGGTGAAGACGAGTGGTCAATAAGATAGATCAAGCAAACGTTACATAACACGGGATATCTGGCTCAATCAAATGTAAATAATTTATTCCTTAACTAAAAAAGTATGGTAAAAGGACCAAAGAAGCGAAGCGTCTATCTAATTTATCTGATTGCTTCAATTGTCCTAATTTTGTTGGCTCAAGCGTATGAGGCTGGTAGTGACAGTAGCAGATCCAGTGCTAATATTGAAGCAATCATCAACATAGCGGTATTCCTTTACTTCATTGTATATGCCTACAAGTTTTTTTTTACAAAAAGTACGTCGCTTCTTTCCAGAAGAAGACAGAAAATACTGAAAGCAAAGGGGAATAAATTATTTACTTTGATTTCGCCCGAATTCCCATTACGTGGTGTGCTGGTGCTCCGGACAATTTTAGCACACCATTCCATGAGAACTTCAGTTATCCCGAAACATTATACGCAATATATTTTCACCGCACCGGCTACCGTAACCGATTTTTCTGTTTTCAATTGAAATCGTACAAATTTGATCTATTTTTTTTTGGGGGGGGCGTCGGCGGTGAGTGATGAATTTATAGATGTTATGAGGGCGGAGATGGGCGAAGGTGTCAGTATTAAGGCGGGGCCTTATTTAATGAAAAATACCGCCGAAAGGAGATGCGACTTATACAATTATGAGAGGGCAGAAGTGATATGATAGAATGACAGTGCTATGCGCATCTATAAAACCAGAACGAAAAAATTCTCTGGTACGGAATTTCGTGAAGTGCATAAACTCGCCTTTGGCTTGTATAGCAAAATCAAAAAGAAATCCAAACGCCGAACCTATATGAGATCGGCGTATTTTGAGAAAGAGAAAATTTTTCTTGACCTATATTGGCATCATCTTTTCGAAAAATCCAACTGGCGCGATAGAGTGAGACGGATGCGGTATTTTGGCTGTGCAATCGAACTCATCCAGGAGTCACGGTTTACACCCAACCTAACGAAAAACCCCAACGTGCCTCATGAAATGCTCTACCGCTTTTACGGCACCACCCCGGATAGTGAAGTGTTTTGTGTGCAAATCAAAGAGAACCTGAAGAAAAAGCAAAAATTTTTGATTTCGGTCTTTCCTGTCGATGGCCCTGTGTTCTATTAATAAAAAAAGACCTTCCGCTAAGTGTGGTATGGAAACCACGGCCGAAAGCCTTTTCTTAATTAGAGTATCCCACAAAAATGAACCAATGTCAAGCGGGTGTGTGGATATTTTTGGTCCAGTTCTGCCGTTGAGTGGTTTTTGGCGGGCAATTCACCCTCCTGCCCCCTCTTGCCAGCCAAAAAAATGGAATCGAATTCGCCTGATTGGAAGCGGAAAAAATCGGCCACGGCAGCCGGTGGGTGGAAATATACTCCTTCGCCTTCGGGCTCGGCCTCGCTGCGCTCTCATGCACTTCGCTCCAGCGTGTCACTCCGTGTCATTCAGGGCGTATAGCACAGGCGAAATATAACTATATGCATTTTTT
>CAYHPV010000104.1:0-1082 GCA_964358735.1 uncultured Candidatus Peribacteria bacterium
CTCACTCCAGAGTGACATCGCAGCGCGACTCCGGCTTTTTCGGCAGAAACTGGAAAAAGATCGCCGCGAACTCATCACGTGGGAAGAGGTCATGGTCGAGTTTTTGAAAATGATTGAGAGCGAGATGCGGTATAAAGAGATGAAAAAAGCGGAACAAGAAGCAGGTAAGCAAAAAGCCAGCAAACAGGAAACGGACAAACAAGAAGTAGAAAAACAGGAAGCAGGCGGAATGTTCAAAGAGAAACCCGCTACCCGTTACATCCCCGCAGCGGTCAGGCACGAAGTGGATGCACAATACGGGGGACTTTGCGCCTTTAAAGAGTGCAAGGAGCCGGCAACAAACTACCATCACACTCGCAGATTTGCGCTCACCAAAGATCTTCCTGACGGGCGAGTTCACGATCCTCGTTACATTAAGCCGCTCTGCGAGCCGCACGAACGAATTATTCACAACACCCTCGTCGACAACGAAGAGATCGATCCAACAACCTGGAAACTCCTCGCAAAGCCAGATGCGATGTCGGCGAGGTATGGCATCGATCAGCAGGTTATTGGGTATAGGAAGCCAAAATAGCACTGGCAATAGGCAGAAAAATCTGATACACTGGCCAAAGTTCCAGGAGAAAATAGCTCGAAAATCGTGCCGTTCTCAAATTACCCAACCCCATGCTCACCTCAGAACAGCTCAAAGAATTTTGCGCCGAACACCACATTCCCGCCTTCCGTGCGAAGCAGATATTGCACGCGATCTATGAGGAGGGCGTGGAGACGTTTGATGATATTTCGACATTAAGTGCGCCGCTGAAAAAACAACTCGCCGAGAAATTCAAAATTTCAACAGTGACGCCAAAAGCGCAGGAAGTTTCACGGGATAACTCCACGGTGAAAATATTATTCGAACTTCCGGATGGTGCAACCGTGGAGGGCGTGCTGATGCGATTTAATGATGGGCGACGAACGGTCTGTATCTCATCGGAAGTTGGTTGTCCATTGAAGTGTAAATTTTGCGCGTCAGGTACGCTGAAATTTAAGAGAAGTCTGACGTGGGAGGAGATGGTCGATCAGGTGATCTATTTTTCACG
>CAYHPV010000104.1:1182-4417 GCA_964358735.1 uncultured Candidatus Peribacteria bacterium
CAAACCCGAAGAACTCAATCACGTCGTCTACATGGGCATCGGTGAACCGTTTCGCAACTACGAAAATCTCATAAAGTCGCTACGGATACTCATGGATCCACAGTATCTCGGTCTGGGAGCGCGAAAAATCACGGTATCCACGGCGGGAATCGCCGATAAAATCAAACAGTTCGCCGACGAACCATTTCAGGTTAATCTCGCGCTCTCGCTGCACGCACCGACGCAGGAACTTCGAGAAAAAATCATGCCGATTGCGATGCGATTCAAATTACCGGAACTGATGGAGGCGGTGAAGTATTATCTCACGAAGACGAAGCGACGAATTTCTTTTGAGTACGTGATGCTGAAAGGCGTGAATGATAGCGCGGAGTGCGCACACGAGCTCGCAAAACTCATCAAAGGCATGCTCTGTCATGTGAACTTGATTCCGTATAATGCAACGGATATCGAAGAGATGAAGGGTTCGGAAAAACAGACCATCAGAGAGTTTCAAGATATACTGAATGAGGCGGGAATTCCGGCGACGACGCGAGTGAGTCTCGGACAGGACATTGCAGCGGCCTGTGGACAGCTCGCAAACAAGGCACAGAAGCCAGTGACCGGGAGTATTCCTTCATACAAAAACTTGAGCACTCTGATGCAAGCCTGAAAACTTGCTCTCTATCTCCCAATGCGTGATAATGAGGGCGACTACTCGTGGCGGAATTTTCTTGATCCAGAAGAGAAAATTCATAGCCAAACCCCCACCGGAATATGGGAAAAAAATCCTCCTCAAAAAAACAGAAAGACATGAGCAGTGAAAAACACGCCGATCACGAAACGGCGCCGGAACAGGGTGGAGGAGTACCGCACGATACCAAAAATCACGCTCGACAGAGCCATAAAAAATGGCTTATTACAGGTCTCGCAGTGACATCACTCGTGGTGCTCGCGTTCATTGGAATAGTTGCCATCGGCGGTTTTCTTCGTGCGACATCCATCAGCTATTACCTCCCAAAAGAGACGATAGGATTTATCGAAATAAATACCGATTTCGGAGGAAATCAGTGGACGAATGTGGCGACACTCACAAAAAGCAGTGAGCCGGCTATGTTGCAAAAAATGATAGAGGAGGTAAACAGTTTTTTTCAAATTCATCTTACGGAAGATGTCACGCCATGGCTGGCACGAAGAGCAGGGCTGGCGCTCTTACCTCAGGGGAAAACAGCGATCTTTCTCGAGATAAAAGATGAGAAATCAGCTCTCGATTTTTTTGAAAAGCGGCGTCTGCAGGGGGTCACGGAAAGACTGGAAAAAAGCATCTATCAGGGTAGCCCAATTTATCAATACATCGCGAGTACGCCGCTGACACTGGTACGTATCGGGAACTATCTCGTTATCACACCCGATGAAGAAACAGGAAAAAAAATCATCGATAGTACACGCGACCCGGAAAAGAATTTGCATGGAAAAAAAATGTTTCAGAAGATTGAAGAAAATAGTTCTCATGAAAATCTCGTCTTCACGTTCGGCCATCCGAGCCTTCTCATAGAGGAAAAGCAGACCATGAGCGATAGCAGCTCGCTCGAGTCCATACTGCTCAAACTCGCGGGAGTATTTTCCGGAGAGAGTATTGAGATACGATCAGATAAAAAAACGCTTATTATTGAGCATGTTGGGCGATTCAACGATGCATTGATTTCAAAAAAGAATGATACATTGAATAGATCAAATAATATTCGTAAAATATCAGGCAAAAAATACGAGGGAAATTTTGTGAGACTTTTTCCAGCAGATACAAAAGTCTTCATGGGAGGAACGCGGATATATGAGATAATGCAGACATTTTCAGCACTCACCTCATCGGCATCAGAGCTGCTCAGCGATCAAATATTTGGAAATATCGCATCGAAATTTGATAAACGGGAACAGGACATACTTTTCAGCGGAGAGTATGCGATGGGATATATTGATAGCGAAAGTAGCGAGAGTAATGTTGGTGATGGTCATGACATGGTGATCGCTCTCGAATGTACCGACGAGGCACTCCTGAAAAAACTTGCCAGAGAAATCGGATCTCAGCCAGAATTCAGTGATACAAAGATTTCTTTTGAAATATTGGGAAACTTTGCCGTTCTCGCAACACAGCAGAAATTGCTAGAAGATGCGAAAAAAAGATGGAACGAAAAAGGGGAATCACTACGAACCGCAAAGAATGTGGAAAAAATCATTACCTCTCAAATCAGATACGGTGATGATATAATCATAGCAACATCAGAAGGAGCGGCACCATGGCTTCCAGCTTTTCCGGCCGAGTGGAATGTGTCAAAAACTTTTTCCCATATCAGTCTCGCATCACATATGTCAGAAGATGGGATAAAAACACGCATACTGCTGGGGGCAGCATCTAATACCACAACCCGATGAGAGAAAAAGATCAGAAAATCGTGAGAGACATCGAGGTGAAAAAAACCATTCGACCCTATCCGTCGGAGCAAGCAAACAAGCAAAATATCGAGTCTGAGAGCGATAATAGCGATGAGCAAGAAACAAAAAAAAACCAAAAAAAATATCCGCACCTCCTGGATCTCTCAGAAAAAACCGCAATAAACTCACCGGTATTTCTGAAAGATGAGAACTCAGGTATGACCGATATTCACGGCGCGAAAAGAGAGGAGGGTATGATCGTCATGCAAAAAAATAAACTTTCATCGACGTGGCTCCAGGTGAGCTGCATCGCGATTCTCGGACTCGCAATTATTTTTATCTTACATACCGCAAAGTCATACACCGCGGCTCGTCTGCTCATAGCAGAAATGACCGAGGCGACAAAAAATGGCTACAGTCAGCTCATAGAAGGTGGAAAAAAAGCAACATTGCAGGACGCGCCAGGGGCAAAAAGTATTTTTGACGAGGCATATCAGCAATTCAAAATTGCCCAGGAGCAGATTTGGTTTTTGAAAAATGAACCGGAGCTCAAGAAATACACCGCCATACTCGATACTGGAACACGGCTCGCAGACGCCGGTAACACCATGCTCGATATTCTACAGCGCGCAAAAAAAATCCCCACCTTGCTCGCCACCGATATAGATAGCGTGAATGGTGTATCAGGAAGAGACAAATCAGTAGCGGACAAATCTGCAACCGGCACCGCCCCTCCCGGGACTCGCTGCGATCCACCAGGTAGTCCCGGGAGGGGCTGCACCGCGCTCACCGAACGCGCCGCGGTTCACGAAAAAATGCTGGAAATTCC
>CAYHPV010000105.1:0-4384 GCA_964358735.1 uncultured Candidatus Peribacteria bacterium
TTCCTGGCTCTACGCCAACGCCCCCAGACGTTCCAAGTCGGTAGTATTTGAAATCGGTAGCACCAGCATAATGAAGCATCTTGGTAACCTCATGGAGAAGAATAGAATGAGACGGTTGACCCATGCCATGCGAGACAGAAATCGTATCACCAACTTTATACATGGAGTAGCGCTCTGTTTTGCCAATCGGAACAGGATATCCTAGATTCACCGAAAGGAGATTCCAAATATGTTCAATAACTTTTCCAAGTTTCCCAAACTGTAACTCTGGCATTTTGCCAAAGTATTGAATCGGGTCTCCAAGTTGTTCATGAAGTTTTTGCGCAAACGTACACGCACGATCTGCGCTCCCCATCATCGCAACGTGTTTAGTGTCACTGAACATTCCTTTGAGGTCGTCCGCGCTACTGAGTCCAAAATGATACAAAAAATCCACCTTGAGCTTCTCGAGATTTGGATTCAGGGCTGTTTTATTCATGCGATAGGGGTTAATGGTAAATGAATTAAAAAGTAATAAGGCGCACATGTCAAATTCAAAGCTAGAATTAAGATATGATACAATGTCATCAATGATCACTTTGGACCAAGTCTATCCCGGCCTCATTCAAAAAAACGTTCCACTTGCGCCACTCACCAGCTTCCAGATTGGCGGTCTGGCTGACTTCTATGCCGAACCAAAGACGATCGAACAGCTCGAGGCGCTCGTCACCGAGGCCGACAAAAACAACATCCCCTACTACATTCTCGGCGGCGGCTCCAACACCCTTTTCCATGATAAAGGATTTCGCGGCCTCATCATAAAGCCCCAGTTCAAAAAAATCTCCACGACCGACAACGAAATCATCGCCGAAGCGGGGGCCACCATCGCGCAACTGATTCAAACCGCAGCGAAGCATGATCTGTCAGGACTGGAGGTATGGGTGGGCCTACCCGGGACGGTTGGCGGTGCCGTGCGGGGAAACGCCGGCGCAGGCGGAGTGGAGATGAAAGATCTTCTGACCTCAGCGACGATTCTCAATCTCGAGGCAAAGCGAATCGAAGAGTGGAAAAACGAAGATTTCAAATTTGGATACCGGGAAAGTACTCTGAAAAATAGAGCCGCTTTCATCGTTCTCTCCGCGACGCTGCAATTTCAAAAAAAACTTCCAGGAGCAGAGCAGCGGCTCATCATGCAGCACACCCTCGCCAAACGTCACGCCACGCAGCCAAAAGGAAAAAGTGCGGGTTGTGCATTTAAAAATGCAACCTCGCTTTCACCACTCGATCACAAAACAATCACCACGATCTCCGCCGGAAAACTCATCGACGAGTGCGGACTCAAAGGAACGCGTATCGGAGGAGTAGAAATTTCTACGATTCACGCCAATTTTCTCAAAAATCTTGGGGACGGAACGCAGCAAGACTTTCTCGACCTGATAGCACTCATAAAAAAAACCGTGAAAAAAGAGAAAAACATTGATCTGCATGAGGAAATTCAGGTGGTGGGTGAAACGGGGCCGGTTCACCAATAGAAAAACTTTCCCATACAACAAATATGCGCTACAATATTGCCAAGCAATTAACCCCTTACTTCTTTATGATTTCACAAACTCTCAAACGTCTTGTGTCGTCAACACTGATTACGATCATGGCCGCGACATTTTTTGGCATGACCAGTGTGGCACTCGCACAGACCAACACCATCGCGCCACCAGCCAATAACAGCAGCATCTTCGGATCTTCCGAAGATGACCTGATCGGTACCGGAGGAAAAGATGGAAAAACATTCGTCAAAGATATTCTCAAATACTTCCTCGGCTTCCTCGGTCTCCTCTGTGTCGTCATGATTATTTACGGAGGTTTTCTCTACATCACCTCTGCCGGTGAAGAAGAAGGCGCAAAAAAAGGAAAGACGATTATTCTGTATTGCGTCATCGGTCTGCTGATTATCGCGGGTTCCTACATCATCGTCGATACCGTCCTCAAAGGTATCACGGCGGCGTCGAGCTAGGCACGTGAGTAATAATAGAAATGAAATGAAATGGCCATTCTGCACAGGGTGGCCATTTTTGAATAGAAAGAGAGATTGTGTTCCGAGAGGCAACAATCTGCAGAAAATCGAAGATTTTCTCAGCCGTTGCCGAAGGAATGCGAGCTCTCTTAAAAAGATACAATCTTGAGCTTTACGCCCCAATCAGTTCCGGCGTAGCCTCGATGACCCTCATATCGTCTTTGACGATAATCCGGTCCGTCTCCACGCGGATAATATCGCTCGCGGGTAACACCCGCTCGCTCGTCCGCACCATCCCCAAAAAACTTTTAGCCACCATCATCTTCAAAAGTATTCCCGCATCAATATCAAACAGGTAATCATACACCTGTCCAAGTTTTTTCCCAGACTCCGTGACGACAGTATTGTCGAGAAATGGCGCATATCCTTTATCCAAAACATCTTTAATTCGCATCACCTCATCCGGATCGACGATGCACTCAGCATCTCGAATGACAATCTTCGGGTACCAGCTAATAACATCCCGCATCCCAACAATTTTTTTCATAAAGGGATGAACCGAAAGAGCCACAAATGTCCCATTCGCCGGATCCAGAATAAGATCAAACACGCGAGCAACAGGCCCACCGGAATCACGAGAATAGACCATCTTACCCTGAATATCAGAAAACAGCTTCTTCATAGGGCCATTATAGCTCAAGAGAGACATTTCTGCGAGAAACGAGCTAAAAGAGAGACAGAAACGACCGTATTGACCACCACCCGCACGAGTGCTATAGTTCCCCCGCTTTTCGGGGCGTGGCGCAGTTGGCTAGCGCGCCTGGTTTGGGACCAGGAGGCCCTGGGTTCAAGTCCCAGCGCCCCGACCACAGATATATGCGAAGCATATATCCCTGCACCCTGTATTTTCCCCGCATTTGTCCCCGTACCCTGCACCCGCATTTCGTATTTTTCCCGTATCCGACATTCCGCTTATCCCATGCAACAGAAATCCCCCTACCCTCACAAAACCGCCGGCAGTCTCATGTCGAGCACCAATGAAGTCCCCGTGGTAAAACTGGGGAGTTCACTACAGGAAGTGGAAAAGCTTCTCGAAGCAAACGCCAAAAAGTATGTCAGCATCGACTACATCTACGTCGTAGACAATCAGCAAAAACTCAAAGGCATTTTTTCCATCAAAGAGTGCTTTTCGCATAAAAAAGAATCACTCGTAGACGACATCATGCAGAAGCATATCATTGCGGCAAAACCGCATACCCATCAGGAAAATGTCGGACTTCAGGCGCTGACGCACGGACTCAAGCAGGTACCTGTCGTCGAAGAAAGTGGTGTTTTTCTCGGCGTGATACAGTACGACGTCATCATGAAAGTTCTCGATCGTGAAGCGGTAGAAAATGCGCTTCGGGCAAGCGGTATCTCAGGAAAAGACGCCTACGACAACCTCTCGAATATGACACTCTGGGTGTCGCTGAAGCATCGACTTCCTTGGCTTCTTATCGGCCTCATCGGTGGTCTCCTCACGGCAAAAATTGTCGGTGGATTTGAAGAAACACTTCGGCAAAATATCATTCTCGCGGCTTTCATTCCTCTCGTCGTCTATATGGCCGATGCGGCGCGTACGCAAATGGAAGCATTTATTATTCGGGATCTTGCCATGGATCCAAAACTGGCATTCGTAAAATACGTTACCCGTCAATTTCCTGTTATTGTCATCACTGGGCTGATCACGAGCCTGCTTCTGGCTATTTCTGGCATGGCACTCTATGGAAGTAGAGAAATAGGAATAGTGCTTGGCGCCGCCCTTTTTCTGGCAATTATCTCATCAGTACTGACGGGACTCATTATCCCTTTTTTCTTCAGTAAAATGAAATTGGATCCCGCCTATGCCAGCGGTCCTATCGGAACAATCGTGCAGGATCTTCTCAGTGTCACCATTTACTTTGCGATCGCCACGGCGGTGCTGTAGAAATTTTAGCTTGGCAAAATGAACAACCTTCCAACCATCACCCTCAAGCCAAAAAAAGAAGTTCCTATTCTTGGGGGCCATCCATGGGTTTTTTCTCTCGGTATTGCGAGCGAAGCGAGTAATCTACTCCCAGGCTCCCTCGTAAAAGTTCTCTCCTCCGACGGTAAACCCCTCGGCATCGGCACCTACAATCCAAACACCAGTATTCGAGTTCGACTCATTACGAGAAATTCAGATGAAGAAATACATACCGCATTTTTCGAAAAAAGATTCGCAGAACTCGACGAGTGGAAGCAGAAACACCTCCCACTGGACACCAATGGATATCGGCTAGTACATGCGGAAACTGACATGATGCCAGGACTCATTATTGATCGGTACGATGAGACGTTTGTTTTTCAGATTCAGACGGCGGGCATGGAACTTTT
>CAYHPV010000106.1:0-4339 GCA_964358735.1 uncultured Candidatus Peribacteria bacterium
ATATAAGTTGCTCCAGCCTTGGCCAAAGCGAAGTTACTATACGGAAAAGAGGGAGGAAATGCAAGGAAAGATAAGAAAGAGTCCATACCCAAGTTGAACTCTTGCACCCAAAGCTAAAATATGGTAGAATAGAACGAAAACTCATACATATATCTATGGACACACCAAACACGCCACCAAATACACAAACAGCCCCGGTATCGAATCCAGATACAAAACCGACACGCATCGTCATCATGCTTCCGACCAATGCGTACTTCATGTCGGGAATTCGTGACTTCGTGATGTCATTTGTGAAAAATGCGACGAGCTTCTCGGAGCAGTGGGCCTTCCGATTTCAATCAATCGTCGATGAACTCTGTAATAACGCCATCGAGCACGGATCGACACCCGGTCAAGATATTAAACTCACCCTGACCTATCATCCTGGCGACTGTATGGAAATTGCCGTAGAAGACACGGGAACAGGGAAAACAAAACGCACGGCAGCGGAAATTCAAAAAGCAACGGAGGAAAAAAGGAAACCGGGATATGTACATTCAGGTATTCGTGGAAGGGGACTCTCCGGAATTATCTTTGGCTGGTCCGATGAAGTAAAAATTTCAGATATTCCAAATGGTGGTATTATGGTCACGGCAAAAAAGAAACTCACGGCCGATATTCCTCAGTCTGCAAATGCAGCAGCAGGAAAAGATCCAACTCATCTTGTCCTTACCGTATAAAAATATTCTTACCAAACCCCTAACCTTTACCCTCCCATGACAGAAGCACACATCATCATCGAAGACGTCGCACAAAATGACGCAGCCAAACACGTCAAACTCGTCTCTATTGCAGGCCAGCTCGATGAAAGTAACATCGATGAAAAAGCCAAAGAGATATACGCGCTCATCTCGGCGAACCCGCAGGGTCTGAATATTATCTTCGACTTCGAAAAACTCGAGTATCTCAATAGTAAATCGATCGGATACCTCACCGACTGGTTTGGAAAAATCAGTGAAGGTCAGGGAAAAATCGTCATGATCAAGGCCCGACCAAACATCATCGACATTTTGTCAGTCATCGGTCTCACCCAGCTCATTCCACTCTACAATACCCTCGAAGAAGCAAAGTTTGCACTCGCAAATACACAGGCAGCCACACCGGCTCCATCAACATCTGAACCGGTCTTATCACAGCCGGCAGCGCAGCATGCGGACGTTCCACCTGCACCTACAGCTCCTGTTGTTGCTCCAGCTCCAGCACCAGCTCCTGCTCCTACGACACCAACGCCAGAAGTACCAGCGGTTCCGGCACCGACAGTTCCAGCAGCCCCTGCACCAGTCGCTCCCGTGACACCACCCCCTGCAGAAACCCCAGCCCCCGTTGTTGCGCCAGCACCGACTCCGGCACCCGCCCCTACACCAACCCCGGAACCAGCTCCAGCTCTTACCGTAACACTCGCACCCGCCCCTGAATCAACCCCATCTCCCGTTCCTGCTCCGGAAACACCACCTGCTACTCCAGCAGAACCACCGACACCTCCAGCCCCAACCCCTCCCGCAACTCCTAGCTAAAAAACCGCATGAGCCTCACGAACCCTTACATGGCGGGGGCAATTGCGTTCGGGATTGCCTCGATTCCAACCCTAGCATGGCTCTACTTTCTTTTTTCAGATAGCCAAAAGAGAAAGTCACTGATTGCCCTGATATTTTTCGGTGGCATACTCACCGTCGTGCCGCTCCTCGTTATTCAAGAAATGTTTCAGGCTTTTCCTGAACTCAATATTATCGAGGTTCTCCCGGAAAAAATTCCAAGCATCGCCATCGCGCAACTCTCGATCATTATCATTCTTGGTATGCTCGAGGAAATTTTCAAACAAACATTTCTTCGCAAGGTAGACAGTCGCTGGCTCATGATTCAGACCGTCAACGACTCAATAAAGCTCGCCATGATCGCCGCACTCGGCTTCTCATTTGCAGAAAATATCTATCCATATTTTTTCACGCTTCTCAAAAGAGGAAACTACCAGGAACTCATGGGAGCCTTCATGGTGCGAAGTCTCTTTACCAGCGCGATGCACATCGCGGTATCGGGAATATTTGGGTACTATTATGGAGTGAGTAAATTTGCGATAGATTTTCGTGAACAGGACAAGTGGGTAGGCGAAAAAAATTACGTCGCAAGGGCCATCAGTTCGATGTTCAATATTCCACAGAGTGAAGCCTTTCGAGAACAAAAAATTCTCAAAGGACTCTTCATCGCGATGGGAATTCACGCCACCTTCAACTTCCTCGCGCACTATCAGTTGATTCTTCCGGCACTCATCCTCGTCATCATCAGTTTCGGCTATCTGATGCTCCTCATGAAGAGGAAAGCGGGTGAACTCATCCTCGTCACCGATATTGATAAAAATAAGAGCATGTTGCCAAAAAAAGACGAGGACGTCATCACCGAACTCGTCGGCATGTGGTTCAATGATAAGCGCTACACCGACGTTATCAACATCTGCGAGCGCCTTCTTCAGCGAGATCCTGACAATAACGTAATCAAGCTCTTCAAGGCAAAAGCGGTGGACCTGCTCGAAGGAAATGATCCCTATAAGCAGGCACTCACGACCGTTCTGGATCGCGCGCACGGCGCTGAAGATACGAGTGTGCTCACGAAATGGATCGAAGAAGAAAAGAAGAAGGGAAATACAATTCCAGTCAATTTTCAAAATACTCCGGCCTATCAACAATTTCTCAAGGAAGAAGAGGCAAAAAAGGCGGCGGCGACAACATTCAAACTTGGAAATCTCTGAAAACAAGCCTAAGATAGAGAAGCACTACTCCTCATTTTTTCAATGTCACTGCAGCATCTCAAAATCGCCATCGTCTGCGACTGGCTCACAACCATTGGTGGTGCCGAACGAGTCATCACCGCGATCCACGAAATATTTCCAAACGCGCCAATTTTTACGACACTTTTTGACGCAAAAAAGTGGCCCGAACTTGCACGTGCCGATGTCAAAACATCGTACCTCCAAAAAATTCCATTCGTCAAAAAAAGGCATCAAATCCTTCTTCCACTCATGCCAGCCATTTTCGAGTCGATGAATCTCGACGAATACGATATCGTGATTTCCAGCTCACACAGCTGCGCCAAAGGCATCATCACTAAACCAAAAACGCTCCATATTTGCTACTGCCACTCTCCCATGCGCTACGCCTGGGACAATCACCACGCGTACATCAATGAGTACACCATGAATCCCATCATGAAGCGACTTGGCAAAAATATGCTCCACAAGCTCCGAATGTGGGATCGCCTCTCGGCCGAACGCGTCGATGCCTACTGCACGAACTCTCATTTCGTCCAGAAGCGCATTCAGAAATACTATCGAAAAACAGCGGACGTCATCTATCCGCCAGTGGATACCGGGAAATTTCAAATTCAGAAGGGTGAAAAAAATTATTATCTCGCGATCGGCCGACTCACGCCATATAAGAAATTCAATATTATTGTTGAGGCATTTAATGCACTGGAAAGGCCCCTCGTCATCGTCGGTACCGGAGTGGAAGCGAGTCGTTTACGAAAAAAAGCGAAAAAAAATATTACCTTTCTTGGTCACCTACCAGAAGAAGAACTCGCCGACATCTACGCAGGAGCAAAAGCTCTCATCTTCCCGCAAATAGAAGACTTCGGCATCACTCCCCTCGAAAGTATGGCCTGTGGCCGTCCAGTGATCGCCTATAAGGAAGGGGGTGCCCTCGAAACCGTAAAAGATGGAATAACCGGCCTCTTTTTCACCGAACAAAACGCCCCAAATCTCGTCCAGGCAGTCCATAATTTCGAAAGGCACTACAAAGAGTTCTCTCCAGAAACCATCAGAAACCACGCCCTCAAATTTTCAACAAACATATTCAAATCAAAATTTCTCTCGTATGTAGAGGATATGTGGAGGCAGTACAAAAAGAAACAGGAATCCTAAGCACGTTTTCCCTTTTCCTTCTCCTTCTCCCGAACAAAAAAGTCATCGAGAAAAATTAAAATCATCGTCGCAACAGGGACCGACAAAACCGCGCCGAGGACGCCAAGGAAGCGATATCCCACCAATAACGCGAAAAGAATCACGATAGGATTCAAGCCCACAATTCGCTTCATCACGACCGGCACGAGAACGTGGCTCTCAAACTGCTGAACGATCGTATAGAGAAGTGTCACCGAAATAATACTCCACGCCGACTGATTAAGCACAATAGGAACGGCAACCGCCCAGGCAACCACAGGGCCAACGACAGGAACAAGCTCAAGAATACCGGCAATAATCGCAAGAACCGCAGCATACTTTACCCCAAGAATCACGAGTCCGATGTAG
>CAYHPV010000107.1:0-4322 GCA_964358735.1 uncultured Candidatus Peribacteria bacterium
TTTCCGTCACATGGATCAAGCCATTGATATCACCCTCAAGGGCGAGAAACGCACCAAACGGCGTGATGCGATTGATCTCACCTTCGACCACCGTTCCCACGCTATACTTGCTGGCAACCTCCAGCCAAGGGTCAGTCGTCAAACGCTTCATGGACAATGAAATCTTGTCTCCCTCAACGCCGATAACCATCACCTCAACAGGATCGCCGAGCTTACCGTAGTCAGCAGGATTGGAGACATGTCCCCACGCAATTTCAGAGATGTGAACGAGACCCTCAAGACCCTCAAAGGCCACGAAGATACCAAACTTCACAATACCGCTGATCTTTCCCTTCACCACAGAACCTGGCTTAAGGTCAACGAGACTCTTGCGTCGCTCATCATCGAAAGCAGCCTTCTCCGAGAGAATGAGCTTACCATTTTCTTTATCAATCGAAATAATTTTCACCGCAAACTCGATACCAATGAGTGACTGGAGACGGTTGAGAATAAGTCCTGGATCGGCACCATCAACACGTGGATAGTGCAGGGGAGCGAGTTGTGACACGGGGATGAATCCTTTGATGCCATCAAGTTCAAGAAGCAGACCACCTTTATTCGCCTCACTCGCAACCACCTTAATAACTTTTCCGGTTTCATGAGCATCTTTGAACGTTGTCCATCGTCGCTCCTGGCTGGCCTTTCTGAGCGAAAGTAAGACAAGTCCATCCTGATTTTCTTCTTCAATGACATACGCCGAAATCGCATCACCTTCTTTCAGATCTTTAAGCGTATTCAGACTATCATGAATTTCACGACCGGTGACGAGACCCGTCGCCAGACCGCCAAAATCCACGAGAATAGAACCCTTACTCATAAGAGCAACGGTACCATCAACGAGCATTCCAGGTTTAAAAATCGGAAATGCCGCGGAGGGATTCGAAAGAAGCTGGTCCATGACCGCCGTCTCTCTTTTTAAAATCTTCTGTGCCATAATAATAAAGTTCGATAATACAGGTAAAAAAATAAATTGGCGATTGGCGCCGCTTTTAGCTTTGGGGCTGTATTATCTGTTGGACCACCAGAGGGAAAAGCGTGCGCATTGTAAGGGTTAGAAAAGCCCCTGTCAACTGGTGATATTGACAAAATATAAAAAATACTTTAAGATACGAATCCTTATACGTACCTGCGCGCACCCCTCAATCCGAACACTCAGATAATTTGACGGTGTTCCAGAAGGAGCTCTTTTGGAGTGGAATATTGGAGACATTTTCTCGGTCGATCATTGAGTTTTGTCTCGATGGCAGCAATTTCTTCTTCCGTGTAGCGAGAAATATCAGAACTTTTAGGAATGTATTTTCTGATGAGTCCATTGCCATTTTCTATACTTCCTTTTTCCCAAGAATGGTAGGGATGACAGAAATAAATGACTACGTTCAGCAGTTTTTCCAGCTCCAGATGTTTGGCAAAAAGAAGATCATTGTCCAATGTCAGGGTTACCATTTCTGGAAATCTTTTTTGTATGCGCAGGAATGCTTGTTCGACATTATGGATGGTAACAGGGAAGATTTTCTCGAGAAATATGACTCGTATTTTGCGATCGATTACCGTGAGTAAATATCCCGTTCCGTCTCTACCAGACACGATAAAATCGCCTTCTACGTCGCCAATACGACTCCGTTCTTGTACAATTTCTGGACGATCATCGATAAATGTTCGCTGTGATAATTTTCCTGCGATGGTTCTTTTTTTACGACGGTGTTTTTTGGTACGATGGACTTCAAGCTTCCTCCCATAAGCGCTCTTAATGAAGCGATAAATCGTATCTTTGCTGACGTACGGAAGATCTGGTTCTTTGTTCCGGATTCTTCCAGATATTTGCTCAGGAGAATAATCGTCAAGGAGTTTTTCCTCTACGTAGTCACGTAATCCTGGTGACATGACAATTTTCTTTCCTTGGCACTTACTCAATCTTCTGCGATTGGATGCTTTGTTGTCAGCTTTTTCTGGCTGGTAGATGCCTTTTATTGTATTCCTCTTGAGCTCATCAGAAATGGTGGAAACACTTCTGCCGAGCATTTTGGCTATATTCCGTAGAGAATAACCTTTTTCTTTGAGGATAAAGATTTCTTGGCGGTCACTTTTGGAAAGATGTGAGAACTGGTTAGGTTTGTTGTTTCATAGGGTGAGAATATCACGAGAAAAAGAGGAGGGGGTGTTCGGATTCAAATGAGAATTCGGGGTAACGCAACAATATGAGAACGAAAACCAATCCAGATAAGTTTGCTGTAACACGAAGAGATGATTACTTTCACGAGTTCGCTGAAAGTGATGATGATGGGTACACATTCCCTCACCTAGAAAGAAAGGGCAGAGTTATTGGCATGCAGGAAACCGGCTTCGAATGTAGAGATGTACTCTTCAATCAAATTCATGGATTCCGTACTGAAGTTCGAGTAGCAGATATGGAAAACCCAATAGTCAGTACATGCACACAAACAAACAGGGATACAGAAGATAGATTTCTTGAGCAATTTCCATGTGGCTACAGTAAACTGGCAGGACATTTAACTCCAGAATATGCAGAATCCAAATGTAGAGAGAATCCACATATGGCCAGAGTCTACCTTTACAATCAATATTTCAACTGGGGGATCAATAGACGTCCAGCAATAAAATTATGTCCTACCTTTGAAGATTCAGCAATCGGTTGGGAATCTGATGACCGAAAAACTCGCGATGCTTTAAGAAGTATATTTTCTGAAATGGTCAAAAGCGTATTAGCATACAAGTACACGGAAGAAGAAGTAAGGAATCTCGAATCTGAAGATCTCGAATCCTGGGAACGGGAAATGATAAATTCAGGTGAAAGAGTAATACGTAATATACCGATAAAACGCTTCGAACTTGTTAGCCATAAAAGTCCAGAAGAGGCCGTCGAGGCAATGACAGGGAGATATCATTACATAGTTTCACAATGGCAAAGAAGAATAATAAGTAAGCATGCAAAAAGAAAAAGTCGCAAAAAAATATCAGCAAGACAGCCATAATCCATATAAAATACCATTGCCTAGACGAAAGGTTTCATTGATGCCTTTTATTCAGGCGAGAGAGATAGGAGGTGTTAAGACAGAAGAAAGTCTGGTCGACCAGACTTTCTTCTAGAAAAATTTATCCCTTCGTGACCTCACTCATCTTTTTCGCAGATGCCTTCACGGTTTTGGTTTTTCGAACTATAACAGGAGTAGCAGCCACCTTCGCAAGAACCACCTGATCGGGATTTTCGCCTTCACCGAGACCTGTTTTACGGGTCACAGAGATGACATCTCCTTCAGCAAAGGTTCCGTCGAGGAAGCCCTGGGTCAAAGGATCTTCAACAAGCTCCTGAATGGCACGACGTACGGGACGGGCACCATACTGTGGATCGTAGCCTCGTTTGGATAACACTTCGAATCCAGATGCATCCACCTGGAGAGAAATATTTTTTGGTTTCAGGCGATCCTGCAACTTTGCCATGTGGAGTTCAACAATTTTTTTCACATCATCATGGGTGAGTGGCTTGAACATAATGATTTTATCAATACGGTTCAAAAACTCAGGTCGGAATTTCACCTTCAATTCTTTGAGAACATCCTCCTCAATCGCCTCATAGTTGCTCATCGCCTGCTCCAGGTCACCGCCACGGAGATTGAATCCGATAGGAGCCGCTTTTTCAGTGAGCTTATCAGCGCCAATATTCGACGTCATCACGATAATCGTATTTTTGAAGTCAACCTTTCGTCCCTTTCCATCAGTCAAGATACCATCCTCCAAAATCTGCAAGAGTAAATTAAACACCTCTGGATGAGCCTTTTCAATTTCATCGAAAAGAATCACCGCGTAGGGCTTTCGTCGAACCTGCTCCGTGAGCTGGCCTCCATCTTCGTAGCCGACATATCCGGCGGTCGTACCAACGAGTCGTGAGGTATTGTGTCGTTCCATGAACTCGGACATGTCAATTTTAATGAGCGCATCTTTGTCATGGAAAATCTGTTTGGCGAGCGTTTTGACGAGCTCTGTTTTTCCGACACCGGTAGGACCGAGGAAAATAAAGGAAGCGATCGGTCGATTCGGATCAGAAATACCGGTGCGAGAACGACGAATAGCACGCGCGACCGAACTGACGGGATCATGCTGACCAACGATACTCGCATGAAGAGTGTCTTCAAGCTTCATGAGATTCTCCGCATCTTCCTTGAGAAGTTTCATCACCGGAACACCCGTCATCGTGGCAACGACACGGGCGACATCCTCAGCCGTGACCGTCTCACGCTTATCTCGAGGAATCTTTGTCGTTTTCGCAT
>CAYHPV010000108.1:0-4275 GCA_964358735.1 uncultured Candidatus Peribacteria bacterium
CCAGTTAATGGCATGCAATGGGAGCTTTATTATCGAGATATGCGCCATCTTCTCTTGCTTTTTTTCTGAAATGTGACAAAATGGCTTCCTTTTTGAAGTTCTGTTGTTGAATTTGTATGCTTGATACGCCAAATGTATGGGTGGTTGGAGGTCTTCCCGGGTCGGGGAAAAGTACCATAACTGATCAGCTTATCGCCAGTGGTGAGTTTGATGGATTTGAAGTGAGCGCCAATCACACTGCGCTGGTAGAAAAACTTGGGCCTGCCCGTCTTGATGCTCTTTTTGATGCTTCTCGTTTTTCTTCTCCAGATGCTCAGCTTTTTGCCATGATGGAATATGCCGATGAAATTATTCAAGGGCTTACCTTGATTCTCAAGCATGCCCGTGTATCGGTCCTCCGTCTCTCGCCTGAGGCTCTTGCCCACTTTTCTTCTCTTGCCCACTTGCCTCCACCTGAACTCTTTGGCTACATCATCGACCATGTGCGCAATCCTTTTGCATTTTTCATGCCTTTTTTTGTGGCTCTTAATTCGGTCGATGTCCTCGAGCGTACTGCCACCAGAGCTGAGCAAAAAGAAAAACCTGTTCTCCTGACGGGTGCGGATTTTATGCGTCCACGCACGCGAAAACAGGCCTATGATTTTTTCAAACTGAGACATATTTCTCCTCAACTTCTTATCATTCGAGCGACACGGGAACGCCTTCTGTCGGTATCCGATGAGCGTGCGAAAGATCCTCATACTGATCCGGGACGACTTATGACAGATATGCACTTTGCGTTTCCCCCTTATTCTCCTGCTGAAAAATGGCATCCTGTTCTTGTGGTAAATAATACTGGCACGCTTGAAGATGCGGTTCAGGAAGTGCGACGAAAATTTGCCCGCCCACGTGCCTTTCATGTCGGAAATCCTGTTCGTCTCTTGCACGAACCAAGAGTTTTATTATCATAATTTCTTTTAGCCCTCATATTCTATGTCACACCGTCCAAATGTCTGGCTTGTTGCTGGTCTTCCGGGAGCTGGAAAAACAACGCTTGCCCGTGGGCTTGTTGCCACGGGAGCGTTTGATTCGGTGGAGTGGGATGATCGAGATCGTGTGGTTTCGGAAAATATTGGGCATGCGCGACTCCAGCGACTGAGAGATGTGAGTCATTTTCCCGATATTCCGAGCTGGATAACTGAATGCGAGTCGTATATGAACGGCTTGATGGGTACTTTTGATATGCTTCTTCAGTATGCCGGAGAGCCGGGTGGAGATGTTTTTTCTGAATACATGCCTCTTATTCGGAAACTTCGAGACACTCCGCGCCCTGAGCTTCTTGGAAATCTCATGCGTCAACCACGAGAATTACTTGATACGCTCATGGGTTTTGCCGGTTATTTTGATATGTTGGATATCGCTGCTGAAAAGGCTTACAAGCGAGAGATGCCCGTGCTTGCCGTGCACTTTGGTTTTCATGAAATTCAAACTCGAACTGCTGCCCGTCATTTTCTTGAAGGGCGTGATGTTCTCGCTCGACTTGTCGTCGTGCAGCAGACTCGTCAACGATTGCTTGATGTTGCTCAAGAGCGAGCCCTTCTTCCTGATCACGATCCGGATCGATGTAATGTTCAACAGTATTTGAATCACCTTCCTGTTAAGCCTGATGAGCCCTGGGATTGCATTGCGGTTATCAAAAATTCTGAAACTCCTGATGTTGTGATTTCCCGAATGAAAGAGCGACTTTTATCGCCGGTTGGCATGATGATTACCGGGCCGGTTCATTTTTTTCATCAGCCCAGGTAGTCCTGGCAGCAATTTCTCCATATTGTCTTCGCTTGAGAATCTCCGTATACTTGGGCCAGTTTATTTTTTAATCTTTTTTATGAAACAGATATCACGGTTTTTTGCCCCTCCCGGGACTACCGCCTGGATCGCTCTCGCGCTCGTGAGTACCCTCGCGCTCAGTGGCTGTGGTGGCGTTCTTTCTGGTCCTCCGATGCTCAATGGCACGGCTATTGCGACTCTTCCGGAAGGTTGCGTATCATCAAGCTCTATCACGGCTGAGACGGCTGGCTACCTCAAGAAGCAGACGTTTACACCGGTGAATTCATGGCTCAAGATCTGGAGCAGCACCGCTGACAGAGGACAGCTTGTTTTCAGCACCTACCCGGTGACTCGAGAAATGACCTATGGAGATCATACGTATAGCGATACGGATGCACTTGTCGTCGTGAACTTCGAGTACATGGATAAACTTCCTGTTGGCGTCGGCAATTACTCCAGCGCGCCTGATGCGAAGATCAAAGTCACGGCTCAAAATGTCAGCTCAAAGGGAGTTTCCGGTGGCGTTTTCGATAAGAATGGTACACTTGAGATCAGCCACATGGATGCCAAGTACGCCTGCGGCAAGATGAAGTTCAACGATGGACGCAATATGCTTGAGGGAAACTTCATTGCTGAGGTGGCGAGACTGTAAAGCGAGGTTATCGCGACCTCGGGATTTTCAGCATTACAATCAAAAGGGCATGTCGAAAGATGTGCCCTTTTTTGTTATGCGAAGTTTTACTCTTGAAAAAGTATCACGCTCTCTTGTTATCGCGTGTCACGCGTGAAGAGTAGGGAAAAGCGGTAATCCTGGTGAAGCGGTTTTCCAATCATGAGGCTTCCGTCAGACTGCGTTTGAAATTCGGCCGGATAGGCCTGCGTGAGTTTCATAAAATCGTTGAAGGCCATATGTTTCGTGAAGGTTGAGGCCGGAGTGCCAAGTTGTTTTTGAATATTGAAGGTATAGGTATTTGCAAAAAAATTATTGAGAGCGTGCGCGAGTTTGTAGCGGATTTTTATGGTCGCGGTTTCGCCGGGTTTGGTGATCATATCGAAGGAAAAATAGCTTCGATTGAGATCCGGATCGTGCATGGTCTGGATTTTTTCGAGAGGAATATGATCCGCCCCGGTGAGCTGTGAGCCGGTTGGAATGTAGACTCTGAGGGCGACTTTATTCTCGCCGCTGCCGAAAATCTTTTCCCAGTGCTCTGGAAAATCAGTGAATCCAAATGGCTTGAGAACTTTTTTCCAACGCTGAAGGGTTGCGGCGCTCCACTGATGTGTTCGCTTGATCGTGAGCTGATCGTAGATATCGCCATTATGTTCGATGACGGTGTCGTGCTCGATGTCCTGCTTGATGTAGGCGTCACTTTTATTGGCACTGAACGACGACGCGATGACCGCGAGGTAGTCGGTGTTTTTATCGGAATTTTCATTGGAATTTTCTGCCAGAAGCGTGCCATCCATGCCTAGTGTCGTAAAGAGTTGCTGTACCGACGCACTTCGAGAGTAGCCGGAAATATTTTTCTGAACGATTTCCTGGAGAAGCATTTGCTGGAGTTGTGCCATATTTGCGCCTTGAAAGAGCCGTTTTTGAATAATAGGGAGCATATCTTTCAGAATTTTTTTTGGGTCCTGCGTGCCGCTTCGTTTCGTCTCGATCATGTAGGTGAGGACTTCGCGATAGTTGTCGGCGGTGAGGGGTGAGGCCAGACCGGGAATCTCTATGGGGCCGGTAATTGACAGAATATCCCTAAGCATTTTGTGATTCACGGCGATCACGGTGTTCGCTTTTTGCTGATTTGGCTGGCGGGACGCCGCCTCCCGTTCAAAGAACTCGAGAGCTTTTTTTCCTGATACTCGAAAGTCTGGAGAAAAGTTACTGTCGCGGAAAAACCAATAATTCGTGAGACGGGCGATTTCGGAAGGCGGTGATGGAGGAGTTATCGCATTCCCCTGTATCCGAAGGCTTCGCTCATAATATCCATCGAGATCGTAGACATCTTCGAGCTGAATATTTTCTATGCGCCCCTGCGTTGCTGAAAGATTGATAAAACTTCCGATAAATCCACCTGTTGGGCGAATTTCGTCACTATTTTGCAGGAGAATGAGGGTACGGTGGGTGTTTTTGGCGGCTGTGCTGGTGCTTGTGTCGGCCTTGGCGAGCGTGCTTTCGGCTGATTGGTTTTCTCCCCCGCCCAGAAGCTCCATCAGACCGGGAAATATCGCGTTTGCCGAGCTGAGTAACTTTTCCGAGCTCTGCATCACCTGGACGCCTTTTTCCATGACGGCGCGGTAGTGCCGTGGTACGTCGTTTTTTATGGCATTGAAATTTTTGAGTGATGTTGTGAGTGTTTCCTCAATTTCCAGCATTTTTTCGTGAACCGCGGCGAGTTCGGGGAGCGCGGTGCAGCCCCTCCCGGGACAACCTGGTGGAGCGCAGCGAGGCCCGGGAGGGGCGGTGCCGGT
>CAYHPV010000109.1:0-4173 GCA_964358735.1 uncultured Candidatus Peribacteria bacterium
GTACCGTTGACGAGTTCCGCGCAGGCGAGCTGCGCCTCGGGAGGATAGTAAATGGCTTTCTGGGGAGGGTCGTAGGTGATGGTGGGCTTCTTCGGATCTTTGCTGTAGTCGGCAGTTTTGTTGGTATTGTAGATACTGAAGGTGGGACGACCGACGACGTAGGGGCCGAAGTGCATGGCGCCAGTATTCGTCATGGTTCGTGTCACGGTTGCCGCTCCCAGAATAAATTTCTCCGGGTTGAAGGTGACCGGCGTCGTGTCTCCACTGAGGGGGATGCAGGTCGCGTCGGCTGCGTGGGCGGCTGGAACTGAGACGAATGATGGATGAGAAAAATACTGGATGAGTAGCGCAAAAAGAGCACCCATCACAAAAAAAGCCAGGAGACGAAACCCAAATCCACGGTTAGAAACCATGGCAATATGGGTGAATGAAGGGATATTTTTCACAACCACAAGTGTAACGGATCTATTATATGATCTGCAATCAATATTTTCCGTTCCTACTAAGTTTTTCTTCCATTTTGCTTCTCTCCTACTCCCCTCTCTCAAACTTCAATCGCAATAAATTGTAAATCAAAGTTGCCGACTCGGCACGATTAAGAGATCTCGAAGGTTCAAACTTTCCAGAACTCGAGCCATTGACGACCCCGAGCTGATAGGCCAGATCGGTTTGCTTATAATACCACGCATCTTTGGCGACATCGGGAAATGCCTTGCTCTCGCGGAACGGCAGATCCACAAAAATTTCGAGCTCATTGTAATGTTCATAGAATCGACCAATCATCGCCACCGCTTCAGCACGGGAAATCGGAGCATTTGGCCGAAACGTGCCATCCTTGAATCCGGAGACAAGACCCTTGCCCGCCGCCTTTTGCACGACATCGAAGTGCCAGTCACTAAATCCAACATCGCTAAATCCATCCACACCCTCGTCTGATGAAATGTCATCAAGCCCGAAATACGATGGCGCAGCATCTCCCTCGACACCACGGTACAGCATCGTGAGAAACTCCGCGCGCGTGACATGATTCCCTGGTCGGAACTCCTGGTGCGTCATTTTTTGCGCTGCAGCGGAAGGTATCACATCCTGTTCAGGATAATATCCCTTCACAATCCCGTGCGCTCGAAGCATGGTCACCTGCGGATTGAACCAGCTCTGTCCATCCACATCACTAAACGAATCCTGTAATCGACTGAGCTGTTTGCTTGCCTTATTAATAGCCTTCCACGCGGCAGCCGCCTGCGTCCAGTACGCACCGGTATAGACGCTCGAGTCAAAATTAAATCCAACCGTACTCGACACAGAAGCGGTATCGCTGCTGCTGTAAGCGATAATCGAGTGCCATGGTGCCGCAATCGTCGCGATATGTTTGAGCGCCGACTCCGCCTTAAAAAATTTCTGATACTCCTCGGAAAGCTGCGAATACTGCATCTCCGTCGTACGCGTAAAGAGCTTGACCACCTCCTGAAGATCAGCAGAAAAAAGACTCAGTGTCTGTGCACTGCTTATCTGCGCACCAAAATCTTTGGCATCAAATCCCATTCCGTATTTGGAAACAAGCCCCGCATCGGTAGATACCAGAAGTATGCCATCTTTATTCACCTCAAAACCAAGGGTCAAAGTATTCGACGCCTCGCCAAGATCAAGGTCCTTATCATATTCCGGAAGATTGATCACGAGAGAAAAATCAGCGCCATCGGGTGTTGTAGGATCAATCACCGTCACCATCTCTTTCTTTCCTTTCGCCTGTTTTTTCATCGCCTTATGCAGTTTTTTCAAAGATGCTTTCATGGCAGCTTCATCACCTTTTACATCAGCCATAAGCGTCATATTCGGTACGAGCGATGATGCATTATTTTCAATCGTAAATGAGTATCCCTTCGTCAGAAGATTGATAAAATCCGTGACGACATCAAATCCAAGTTCATCCTTCAGCTCATCCGTAAGCTCCTTTGACTCACCACCAGTCAGTGAATCATACTGTCCTATCTGATAGTCATAGATTTTTTTCACATTAAAACCCTCAAAATAGAGAAGCGGTTTCTTGGCCGGCGCGAGTTTGTAGAGCGAAGGAAGAAATGGTGCATAATATTTTTCAGACTCTGGGCCTTTGGTGACGACCGTCTGAATACTGGCACCATCATCGGTTTTTTTCATTCCCAGAGCCACCTCTCGAATGACATCCGTGATCGTCGACAGCGAATCTTTTTTCTCAAGAGCTCCATTCATCATAGTCTCAAGATCGTTCATGGCACTTTTATAATCAAAAAAGAGGGTGAAAAAATTTCCCGGAGAAAGTTTTTTCACGGTATTGCTATATTGCAAAGAGCCGGATAAAAATTCACCTTTATCATAGGAAGCAAAAAGCGCTGTAAGAAAACCGGGCTGGCCAAGCATCAAATATCCATCAAGACTTGCAAACGATATCTCAGTATCGACATAGTACTCATGCGTCCCGGAAACTTTTTTCTCCGCTTCGTCCTTAATAGCGAGCATTTCTTTCCACTGAGCTTCAGTAATCGGAACCGCAAATCCATAGGCATCCTCACTCGTAATAGAAAAATCTTTCAGGGCGATATATCCGCGCTTGGCCTTGAAAATATCGAGAAAAAGTTTTTTCATCCGCTCCTCTTTCTCATCACCCGTCTCCCCAACGGCACTCGAAATCTTGGCAGTAATGAGATCAGAAACCGAAGCCGGAAGCTGATTGAGATCAATTTCCATATACATCACCGTCGAAGCCGGCAAAATATCCACAACCATCTTGGACACCGCAAAAACCTGCGACGGAATGATAAGAGTAACCGTCAGTATCAAAGCTGCAAAACGTCGAGCCAACGAAAGCGCCATCAGTCGGGTCATAATAAAGAGGACAAAAGAATAGTGCCCTTATTCTACGCGAAAATGGCTACTCGTCCAGGGGTTTCATCAATGGAAAGAGAATAACATCTTTGAGATTTTCCTGATTCGTCAGAAGTGCAAGAATTCGATCAATGCCCATGCCCCAGCCAGACATTGGCGGCATGCCATGCTCCATGGCATAGACATAGTCATAATCGGCCTCCATTGCCTCTTCGTCACCAGCGGCCTTGAGCTTAGCTTGTTCTTCGAATCGTTGTCGCTGATCGACTGGATCGACAAGCTCAGAGTAGGCGTTCACCACTTCCCATGAATTCACGACGAGCTGGAAACGGTCGGTAATATCGGGATTTGTGTCATTACGACGCGCAAGCGGAGAGAGATCGATCGGATGAGATGTGACAAACATCGGCTGAATAATCTCCGGTCGCACAGTTTTTTTGTAAAGAAGATCAATAAGATTTCCACGGCCAAGTTTTTCGGAGTCTTCAAGCACGATCGCCTTTCGAGCGATCGCTTTTCGAAGCTCTTCAGGTGTTTTCTCGACGTAAATATCAATGCCCGTTTTCTCAAGTAGGAGATCTCGAAGAGATGTTCGAGGCCACTTCTTTCCAAAATCTATTTGATGTTCTCCGATTTGAATGATCAATGTTCCAAAAAGTTCCTTGATAAAATGTTTGAATAAATTTTCCGTGAAATCCATATTATCTTCGTAATTCCAATACGAGGCATAGTACTCAAGCATCGTAAACTCCTGGAGGTGCGAAGGATCCATGCCCTCATTTCGGAAACACTTTGCAAACTCAAATACTCGCTCAAATCCACCGACGACAGCACGCTTCAAATAGGTTTCTGGAGCAATACGCAGATAAAAATCTTTATCGAGCGCGTTGTGGTGTGTCATGAATGGCTTTGCCATCGCACCGCTTGCCTTTGCGGAAAGAATTGGTGTCTCAATTTCGATAAATTCATGTTTTTCCAGATACGTTCGAATCACCTGAATCAATGTACTTCGCATGCGCATACGGGCAAAAGTCTCCGGACTCATGAGCATATCAAGGTATCGGTATCGGTATTTCATCTCCTGATCTTGAACGCCATGCCATTTTTCCGGAAGTGGCTGAAGAGTCTTGGCAAGGAGCGTGTACTCACGTACAAGCAGTGTTGTCTCACCATGCTGAGTTTTGAAAAGCTCACCTTTGACGCCGAGAAAATCCCCTGCATCAACTTTTTTTGTCGCAAATTTATAAGTTTCTTCTCCGAGCACATCTCGCATAAAAGAAATCTGGATACGTCCACTCTGATCTTGCAACT
>CAYHPV010000110.1:0-4084 GCA_964358735.1 uncultured Candidatus Peribacteria bacterium
TTCTAAGGAATACTAAATTTATTTGTCCTACAAAACCGGAACAAACCGCTATCGCTGATGCACTTGCTAGTGCAGACGCACTGATTGAAAAATTGGAGAAACTGATCGAAAAGAAAAAGAACATCAAGCAAGGTGTGATGCAAGAATTACTTACCGGCAAGCGACGCTTGTCTGGATTCAGTGGCAGGTGGGAGACGAAAGAAGTGGGTGAAATTGGAAAACCTTATGGAGGACTCGCTGGAAAAATTAAAAGCGATTTTGGTTATGGAAACAGCGAATACATCCCTTTTATGAACATAATGAGTAATCCGATTATCGATCCAAGCTATCTCGATGTAGTGAACATTCGTCCCGGCGAATACCAAAATAAAGCCCAAAAGGGCGATCTGTTTTTCAATGGATCATCGGAAACTCCAGAAGAAGTGGGCATGTGTTCTGTTCTGCTGGCAGATATTCCAAATCTTTATCTAAATAGTTTTTGTTTTGGTTTTAGGCCTAATCCTGATCTAAAAACAGATGGGCTTTTTTTTTCTTACTATTTCCGTAGTGATGTCGGCAGACAATTAATTTTTTCACTTGCCCAAGGTGCTACTCGTTATAATCTCTCAAAAACAAATTTTCTCAAATTAAAAGTCTCTTATCCGAAACCAGAAGAACAGACCGCCATATCGATTGTTTTCTCCGACATAGACACCGAGATTGAGAAACTGGAGTCATTACTAACAAAATACCAGAATCTCAAACAAGGAATGATGCAAACGCTGTTAACCGGAAAAATAAGACTTTTGAGGTCGTGACAAAATGTCACGGGTTGAAATTATTAAGTAACCCAAAACACTATGAAAAAAATACCTGACAATCAAATCGCTTTTTATCAATCACCGGATGGCGTGGTACATATTGAAGTACTCTATGCCGAGGAAAATATTTGGCTGACCCAAAAGAAAATGGCAGAGCTTTTTGACTGCTCTACCGATAACATATCCCTTCACCTAAAAAATATTTATCAGGAGCAAGAAATTGACCAAAAATCAACTAACGAGGAATTCTCGGTAGTTCAAAAGGAGGGCGAGAGAGAAGTCTCCCGGATGGTTTCGTTTTATAGCCTTGAAGCTATTATCGCCGTCGGATATCGCGTAAGCTCCGAGCGCGGCTCGCAGTTTCGCCAATGGGCAACGGGTATTTTGAAAAATTATATCCACAAAGGATACGCCTTGGATAGCGATCGCATGAAATACGGTTCCCGTTTTAGTGCCCGATATTTTGAGGAACTGTACGAGGAAATCAAAGACATACGAACCAGCGAGCGCAGAATATATCAAAAAATTACCGATATTTACGCTACCGCCATTGATTACTCTCCAAAGGCATACGAAAGTAAAGAATTTTTTGCGACAGTCCAGAATAAGCTCCACTTTGCCATAACCGGAAAAACTGCCGCGGAGATTGTTGCCGAGAGGGTTGATGGTAAAAAAGAAAAGATGGGGCTGACTTCTTGGAAACGATCCCCGCAAGGGAAAATAATGCCGAGCGATGTAACAATTGCCAAAAATTATTTGGATACAAAAGAGTTGGAACATTTGAATCGCATTGGCAACATGTATCTTGATTACGCCGAGATGCAAGCGGCACGAGGCAAGGCGATGACCATGGTAGATTGGGTGGAAAAGTTGAATGCCTTTTTTAAATTTAGCGAATACGAAATTTTGATGAACACTGGCAAAATTAGTCATGAAATCGCTGAAGCTTTGGCGCTTAAAGAATATGAAAAGTTCAGGGTGGAACAAGATAGAAATTATATTTCGGATTTTGATCGCGAGATTAAAAAGCTCGCCGCTTCAAAGAAAAAAACCCGGAAGAAAGGCAAAAAATAATTTTATGGACACACCAAATACAGCCAAAGTCGGCCAGCTAGAACGCAAGACGCAAAATCGCATTGTGTCCCTATTTCGTGATCGCCTCGGCTACGACTATCTCGGCAACTGGGAGGAGCGGAGCGATAACAGCAATGTTGAAGAGGGTTATTTGCGCCTGTTCCTTGCACGAGCCGGACATAGCGAAGCCCTTATTCAGAAAGCTATTAGCGAACTAAAAAAGACTGCCAACCATTCGCAGATGAGCCTGTATGATCTTAATAAAGAAACATACGGCTTACTTCGCTATGGCATAAAAGTCCGCGAAGAATTGGGAGAAAATTATCAGAACGTGTGGCCGATTGACTGGGAGAATCCGGAAAATAACCACTTTGGCATTGCCGAAGAGGTAACCATTCGCGGCAATCGTACCAAGCGACCGGATGTCGTGCTCTACGTGAACGGCATCGCACTTGGCGTGATCGAGCTCAAGCGAAGTATAGTTTCCGTATCTGAAGGTATCCGCCAGAACATCGGCAATCAAAAAGAGGAATTCATCAGGACATTCTTTGGCACTGTTCATCTGGTCATGGCTGGTAACGACACCGAGGGTTTGATGTACGGCACGACCGAAACTACCGAAGAGCATTACCTCACCTGGAAAGAGCCGGGGCTTGGTAATGAGAGCCGACTCGATCGGTCTATTTTGCAGTTGTGTGAGAAAAAGCGACTTTTGGAAATGGTACACGATTTTATTGTGTTTGATAGCGGTATCAAAAAGACTGCTCGGCACAATCAGTATTTTGGCGTAAAAGCGGCACGAGAGTATGTGGAGCGAGTGGAGGGGGGCATTATCTGGCACACACAAGGAAGCGGCAAAAGTCTTACGATGGTGTGGCTTGCCAAGTGGATTCGGGAAAATGTCACCGACGCTCGAGTGCTGCTCTTAACCGACCGCACCGAGCTCGACGAGCAGATTGAAAAAGTATTTTTTGGAGTGGATGAGAATGTTAAAAGGATTAAAAATGGCGCTCGAGAATTACTTGAAGAATTAAATAAAAAAGATGAATGGCTTCTTTGCTCTTTAATTCAAAAATTTGGACATGTCAACTCCAAAGGAGATTTTGAAATTGATAACGATGTATTTAAAAGAAATTTACCAGACGATTTCTCTGCTAAAGGAAATTTATTTGTCTTTGTGGATGAATGTCATCGTGGTCATACTGGAAAATTAAATCAGGCGATAAGAGAAGTATTGCCACAGGCGGTATTTATTGGTTTCACCGGAACACCATTATTAAAATTAGATAAACCAAAAAATAACAGCGTCAGTGTTTGGGGACCGTATATTCATACCTACAAATACAACGAAGCCGTCGCTGATAAAGTGGTTTTGGATTTGCGCTACGAGGCTCGCCGTGTGGATCAGAACATCACCTCACAAGAGAAAATCGACGAATGGTTTGAGGAACGAACACAAGGACTCACGGATGTCGCCAAGGCTGAACTCAAGCGACGCTGGGGTACGATGCAGAGTTTGCTTTCATCTAAATCACGTTTGGAGAAAGTAGTTTTCGATATTCTCGATGACTTCTACAAAAAAGATCGTTTGGCCAGTGGCCGAGGGAATGCCATGCTTGTAGCAAGCAGTATCTACGAAGCCTGCCAGTACTATGAAATTTTCCAGACACAGGGCTTTACCAAATGCGCTGTCGTAACTTCATATGAGCCGGGCGCACTTTCTACCGATACGCGCGAGTATGCCGTGTATCAGAAAATGCTGAATGGCAAAAGTACGGAAGACTTCGAGAAAGAAATCAAAAAGAAATTCATCGAGCAACCCGGCCAGATGCAACTTCTTATTGTGGTGGACAAACTGCTCACCGGCTTTGATGCGCCGCCGGCGACATATCTCTACATCGACAAGAACATGCAGGATCACGGCTTGTTCCAAGCCATCTGTCGCGTGAACCGGTTGGACGGAGAGGACAAGGAGTATGGCTACATCGTTGATTATCGGGACCTGTTTAAAAAACTGGAGAAAGCAGTCGGCGATTATACGGCCGGTGCTCTTGAGGGTTTTGATAAAGAGGATGTCCTCGGACTTTTGAAGGATCGCATGGAAGAAGGCAAGAAGGATTTGGACGAGGCGTTGGAGATTGTTCGGGCTCTCTGCGAACCAGTCGCTCCCCCGAAGGACTCGGCTTCATATATCCGCTACTTCTGCGGTG
>CAYHPV010000111.1:0-4073 GCA_964358735.1 uncultured Candidatus Peribacteria bacterium
CAGAGGAGACTCTCGCATTTTCTGATAATTTGGCAAGCGTGTCATGTGGGAAAACTTTACACCACAAAAAGGAAGATCTACAATACGAGAGTTATAAATTTTTTACCCCCTCTCATCCTATGCGTAACTCACGCCTCATGATTTTGGCCTCAGCAGTTCTGCTGACGCTCATGCTTCCACTCGCCGCCTTTGGTCAGGCCGCGGTAACTCCAGCTCCCGCAGCGACCACACCCGCAGCTACTCCAGCTGCTGATCCAGCAGCAACTCCTGCAGCTACCCCAGCCAAACCAGCGGAACCTGCGAAACCGGCAGATGGAACAGTTCCAGCCAAACCTGCAGATGCAGCTAAGCCACCAGTAAAACCAGGTCTCGGTAAAGCCGGTGCTCCGGGTCAGGCAAAGAAAAAAGAAAATATGGAAAAGAAAGAAGCAAAAAAAGAGATGAAGAAGGAAGTTAAGGAGAAAAAAATGGAGGTCAAAAAAGAGGTGAAAGAAAAGAAGCAGGCAGTAAAGAAGGAGGTAAAAGAAAAGAAGCAAGAGGTCAAAAAAGAGGTGAAAGAAAAGAAGCAGGCAGTAAAGAAGGAGGTGAAAGAGATGAAGAAGCCAGGTGAAAAACCTGCCACTCCACCTGCCAAGCCTGCAGAAGGCGCAACACCAGCAAAGCCAGCCGAACCTGTAAAACCGGCTCCAGCCGCTACCACACCGGCAACGACTGCTCCTGCAGCTACTCCGGCTCCAGCGACAACAACACCATAATTAAAGTTTTAGTAACGTGAGCACACGAGAAGAAAAGGCCCCTCTTGTAAGAGGGGCCTTTTATGAAATACATAATAATCCTCTACTCATGGAATTTTTCAATGGTTTATTTCGTCACAATTTTCTCATACCAATTCCGCAAGACGGACTTCTTTGTTTTCTGGCTTGTTTGTGCGATTTATTGATGATCTATCTTGCGACAATTATAGCGAATTCGCAAGTGATAATATTTTGTTTTTCCGCTTGTTTCTGCTAGTATTCGAGTACATTCAGATTTAGCGGCACGAGAAGTTTTGAGAGAATAAAATGCCCGCCAACAAAGATCACACAAGGGTGATCTTGGTGGTTTTTTTATTTTTCTAACTTTTTTATTTTTATGGATATCGCGATTGATGGTCAGGTCGGTCAGGTTGTACCTATAGAAGGAACGAAAATTTCAGCATCGGAATTTTCCACCTGGTCCGATGAACGGGTGCTCTCTGCCGCCCTTCATTATGGGAAAGAAGTATTGCACTGGAGAAGAAAATTCCTCGGCACGCTCCCGGAGATTGCAAAAAGAAAACTCTATGAACAACATGGTTGCAGCTCGATCTTCGTCTTCGCCTTCAAGGTAGGTGGAGCAAGTGAAGATCAGGTGAGAAAAATATTGCACGTGGAAGAAATGTTGCGAGATAAGCCGGCGCTGCATGAGTTACTCGTGAGTGGTGAAGTAAGTATCAATAAAATGGCAAAAATACACACGGTAGCCACGAGCGAGAATCAGGAATTTTTGGCGGACCAAGTCCAGCTCCTCTCCAAGTCAGCGGTAGAAACACTAGCGAAGGATATGAGAGCATCAAACACGTCAAATCAACTCAGCTTCGGGCCCGGGCCGGAATTGGCATCAGACCATAAGCTCGAATTATCTGAAGAGGTCAAGAATCGGTTGTTCGAACTTAAACACAAAGGCATCGACATTAATACTCTCCTCACCGAACTTCTGGATCAGAGAGAACGGGAAATCGAGGAAGAAAAAGCATCCATCGCGCAAACCTGCGAACCAAGTGCTTCACGTTACATCCCGGCAAAAATCAAAAAACTCATCAAAAAAGAACACGGCGCCAAGTGCTCGATAAAAAACTGCAACAAAGCATCAGATGTCATTCACCATATGCAGCGTCACGCGCTCTCGCAAACCCATGATCCGCATTATCTCGCCCCACTCTGTAATGAGCATCATCAGATCGCTCACACCATTGATCAAAAATATCAGGAGAAGCGTCGAACATAAGGTTGGCAACAGTGATCATAATACTGTATTTTACAATTGCACATTTTTCCCTCCTCATGACCCTCCCACCAATCGATCCCGTTGCCTTTTCACTCGGAAGTATCCATGTGCGTTGGTATGGAATTATGTATCTCCTTACCTTTGTCATCGGATATTTTCTCATCGGATATTTTGCAAAAGAGCGAAAACTCAAGGTAAACAGTGATTGGGTGAGCGATCTGCTGGTAACGGTACTGCTTGGCGTGATTCTTGGCGGAAGACTGGGCTATATTCTTTTTTATAATCTCGCTTACTATATAAGCTATCCGGCGGATATAATAAAAGTATGGGAAGGAGGAATGTCATTTCATGGCGGAATGCTGGGCGTTATCCTCGGACTCGCCATCTTTGCAAAAATAAAAAAAATCTCGTTCTATAAAATCACGGACACGATTATTCCTATCGTTCCAATTGGAATTATGCTGGTGAGAATGGGAAATTTCATAAATGGGGAACTGTACGGCCGCGTGACAGAAAGTAAATTCTGTTTCAACTTCGCGACCGATCCAGCCAACTGCCGCTATCCGTCACAGCTCATCGCGGCCGTCCTCGAAGGTCTCTGCACGTTTATCATTCTCTTCACGCTACGCAAACGCATCAAAACTCCCGGCATCCTGAGTTGGCTTTTTATACTCTCATATGGCGCCCTCCGCTTCATCGCCGAATTTTTCCGTGAACCCGACGTACAAATCGGGTACTATCTGAATGTATTCACGCAGGGCCAACTCTTCTCTATCATCATGGTAGTCGTGGCAGGAGTCGGCATGATACTCACCAAAAAAATCACCAGAAGTCGCACCAAATAATCACTCCCCCATGAACAACAGCCAGCGCACACAGCCAATCAAGCCAATGAGCAACAGTAAAATCCTGTTACGAGCGCTCAAGGCACGCACCGACGCAAAACGATCCTTCGCCGAACGCGTCGCCGACCGCATGACAAAAATTTTTGGCAGCATCACATTTCTCGCAATAAACGCACTCTTCTTCGTCTTTTGGATTCTCGCCAACACCGGCTATATTTCAAATATCACGCCGTTTGATCCGTTTCCATTCGGGCTTCTCACGACATTTGTCTCACTCGAAGCCATCATTCTTGCGATTATTGTGCTGATCTCGCAAAATCGAGCCGGAAAAGTGGATGATCTCCGCGAAGAAATAGACCTTCACATCGACATCATCTCGGAACAGGAAATTACAAAAATTCTTGAAATCCTGAATCAAATGGCCAAAAAACAGGGTATCGATCTCTCACGGGATCGTGAACTTCGCCACATGCTTCGCGAAATAAACACCGACAAAATCGAAACAGTTTTGGAGACGCAGATATAAAATCACCAAAACTCATTCCTTCCACTTAATCGAGCACCCCATCGCAGGATGCTGATCCGAACGAGGCTCTCGCCCCTCGACCAAGGCGCTCAGTGCATCTCGCAACTCATGGGAACTCACCTTAAGAGGTTCTTTCCAGTTATTATCAATGCGTCCGTGGTAACGAAGCTTTCGTTCACCATCAAAGACAAAAATATCCGGCGTACACACCGCACCATAGTCACGGGCCACATGCTGTTTTTCATCATGAAGATAAGGAAAATTCATCTGCTTCTCGCGAAAAAACACCCCCATCGCCTCAAAATTATCTTCAGGATAATTGACAGAATCATTGGAATTAATCCCCACAAAACGCACGCGCATATCCGCAAAATCGGCCTGTAAACCAACAAGACGCGAAATACAAGCCTGCACATAGGGACAGTGATTACACATAAAAACAATGACGAGGATTTTCGCATCTCGAAAGTCGGAGAGACTATAGAGATGATCATTCGTCCCCTTCAGAGAGAAATCGGGAGCTTTACTCCCAAGGATGGTGCGAGCTGACTCAGTGAGAACCATAGACCCAGTATAGATTTTGTGCTAGCATAAGGCAAGAATGGAATCAAAAGCTGATCTACACTTCCAGTCCGTGAATCATCTTGAGATATTCTGGATTATTGACGAGATCCATG
>CAYHPV010000112.1:0-4027 GCA_964358735.1 uncultured Candidatus Peribacteria bacterium
GAGGACTTCTCCGTCTTTGAGTGCAATACTTTGGCCGTAGGTGAAGTAGAGCGCGCTGTTTTTTGGAATTGGCCAGAGCGTTCTATCCTCGAGTCCGGCGTACGCACCGCTTCCGCTTTTTCTTACGTCGATAACATATCCTTCATCATCATCGGCCACTTCTTTCTTTTTCGGTCCTTTTTTTGATGTCGGTTTTCTTTCTTTACTATCTTCTCCCTTGCTTTCCTCCAATGCTTCTGACAGCTCCTGGAGTGCTTGTGCATCAAGTTTTTTTGCCATGCTATTCATAAGAAGTCTTATGGCCTCTTCACGCGTTCCATGTTCAGCTCTCCCAAAGTTTCCGATCGGTGGAAAAACGCCTTGTTTATATCCGGTTCCGGTTTCAACTTCAAATATCACTTCACTTACATTTTCTCTGTCTTTTACCGCTGATGCTATTTTTTCAAGACTTGTTACTACTGCCTTTCTTTCTTGCCCATTGAGACTCATGATATGTCTCGCAAAGAAGTCTTTATATTTTCCCTGACCATCTTTTTCTGATGAGCCGATGTAGCATGAGGCGATGATCTCACCTGTTTTTTCGTCGTACACTATCGCGTAGAGCACACCTTTCTTTTCGAGATTTACATCAATCGTTGCTTTTTTATCAAAGATTTCTCTTTGCTTGTCTGACATTTCCCACGGCATCGCATAGTATGTTTTATCTTTTATTTGTACCTTTGTATGTGCCGGAACGGGCTGGAGACGGAATAGTTTATCTCTTCTCTGGATGTATTTTTTATGTGAGAGTTTTCGTTCGGCCGGTATCAAAAAATATTCAATACCATCCTGCGTCATCATCTCATACTGCGGAACTTCGAATCGAATAGGCATTCGATAGGCTCTTGCCGGTGCTGTTTGGACGCGAATGTCGGCCATGAGCTGTGCCAGAATTTCTTGCGGTAACTCTTCCAGCGCTACTCCCTGTTGGTTATCATTTCCATGTATGGATGCTTCATCAATTGATTCACACTCTATTCCTATTTTCTCGAGTTCACTGAGTCTCACGTAGGTCACTCCGCCTTCGTGCGTGAAAAAGTGGGATGTAGGAGTGAAGGCATGTGTTTTTTTATCACGCCTGAAGAGGGGCCACTCGGTGATATTTTTTCCACTCAATTCCACGAGCGTGAATGCCTGCATAATTTCATCGAGCATGATAATTTTTTCTTTGGCATTTGGTTCTTGTTTATTTCGGCTTATGAGAATGGCTGAGCAACAGATTCGTTTTTGTTCGCTGTGCATGTCTGGAGATATCATCAGAGGTCTCCTTAACTTGAGTCTTTTTTCCGGTTTTTTCTCGGCGTGTTTTCCAAAAAGCTGCGCATAGGGTTTTAGTTCCGGCACGGTTTTGAGCGCGAGTCCCTCGAGGGTGAGCATCCAGAGATGGTAGTACATTGGGTGACTGCTGTCGATTCCGGGAATGGTTATTTTTCCTTGTGCATCGAGAAAAACGGAGATGCGAATTTCTTGAAGTTCTTCAAAGTAACAGATCAGTTCATAGTATCCCGCGAAGTTATTTTTTTGCTCTGGTTTCCAGTTTATTCCCGCGGTGTCTTTTTCGTGTATTCCCAGTCTTTCGAGCCGCTTTTCTCCATCTTGGTGACTATATATTTTTAAATATTTTACACATCCAATAAATGCTGATTTCGGATCCAGACTTGCATTGTACCAGCGATGTGGTCGTTCGAGATCCCTGCAACCCCGTATGAGCCCTCGATATCGGTCGATGAGGGCGATGGTCTCTTCATTCGCAGGAACATTTTTACGAACTTTGTTTGGAAGATGTGCGGCTATGGCGTTTGCCGCAGAGAGATTGGTATTTGCCATTGTTTCAAAGGATCCCCCTTCTGTCACGTGCAAACTTCGTTCAGCATATTCGCTTATCACTCGTTGTTCGAATGCCTTCAGCTCATCTGGATTTTCAAAAATCTGTTCTGCTACATACCCCATTGGCATTTGATGTGCGATCTGAGCAGTAGCTTCAAGTATCAGTACTTCCATGAGTTGAAATGCGAGTTTTGATATGTTTTCCTCATTGTCACTGCTATCGATCGATGTATCACGCAGCATTTTTCCTGGTGTGCAGCTCATCTTTGCGGTTGTGATTTCTTTTTTTCCATCTTCTCCCTTTTTCATGATGACCGCTTCAATTTTTCCATTTCTGAATGAGAGCTGTATTTTTGTTATTTCAAATAGGTATCGTAGTGGGTGAGAAAAATCTATGTCTACCGCTATTTCAGCACCATCTATTCTTTCCATTTGTGCTCCAACAATCTCGCTGAGGAATGAATACAGCTCATATATTTTTTGCAGCATATACCCCATCACGATGCCATCTTTTACTATTCGTTGGAGCGGCGTATTTTTTCCCTCAATTGATCCCTTGAGAAATTTCATCATTGATTGCCTTGTGTACTTTGTTGCTCCTACCTCCTGACGGGCTTCTTCGAGCCTTTTCACAAGATCTTGCGGTGGTGTTGCGCACTCGGCTAGAAGTTCTTGTGCCCGTTCGTATCTCGCGGCGTTCACATAGGATGGGAGTGTGAGTATGCGGCAGAGATCATAGTGCCACTGCGTATCTGGTTTACGGCCGGGGTGGCCTTCGAGAAATGTTACGGCGAGATCGCAGTTCTGATTTTTTTGTGCCACTTCCAGTAGTTCCTTCGTTTCAGCTTCTCCTGTCTTTCCTTCTTTGAGTAACCTGTGCGCCGAGTCGATAACCGATGCGCGTAATTTTTTTTCTCCGAGCGCGTGCTTTACCCTGATCCAGTGTGCCTCGTTGTCTTCCGGATGGTTGGCAATATGTCCGTCGATGATTTTTCCGATGCTATTGTTTGCATAGTTGAGGGGGATCTCATTACTAAATTCACGGTATATGGAGATCAAATATTTGTTCCACAGTATTTCTTCCCATTCTGTTCCTGCGAGTTTTGGCAATACGGGAGCCAGCATTTTTAACGTTGCTCTCGCATCTTCACGAGTTTCATCACGAATGGGCGTTGCCGCTTCGAGTGAGTTTAGCGTGTAGTAATACACGATTCCTCTTGTATTTTCACCCAGGCATATTGGTTTTTTCCCCTGCTCCCCTACTAGCGGTATTTGGTGAGTATATCCATATTGGTAGAGTCGCCCGATGACATGACGATGAAATTCTTCGGGAATTCGAAATGAGCCTGTTTTCATTACCGCCTCTGTCATTATGCCAAATGCTTCTTTCCCTTTTGTCTCATAGTGGGGTGATCCCGGTACGAGGAATGTCTGAAGAAAATCTTTGAGGAATTCTAAATAGTCTGTCCAGAGTATTCCCGGATTTTTGAATATCTGTTTCAAGATGAAGGCGGCATCGACAACATCTCCGTCTCTCATTGTTTTGTTCCATCGTTCTTGAATGGCTGCGATGTGTATATTTGATCGGGTTCCTTTTTGAATGTCAGTTACATTTCTCCCTCTTTCCTTTTGCTTGTCACTGAAATCAAAATCAGGAATGAGTTTTTCGAGGGTTGCCCCGATTCTATCCCAAAGTGCTTTATCACCCGGAAACTCCTTTCGCATTCTTTCGAGTATCTTTCTGGCTTCTGGAATATTTTCTTCATCATGGATGATGCATGTGATCAGATGGGTAATGATGTGTCTTTTTCTCTCAGGACCTTTGGCTGTTTTCATCGCTCTCCGAATGAGCTCTAGGCGTATTTTATCTGTTGTTGGCGTATACTTGAGCATATCTTGCAACGTCTCCGATTGTTCAAGATCAAGTTGCACAATGGTATCAATATTTTTGCCTACGTATTCATTGAATTCTAATAATTTATTATTTCTCATGGAAAATCCATAGAGTCCGTCGAGGATTTCTACTTTTTTGCAGCTGGTGATAGCTGCTTGCATGAACGCGATCGTTTCATCTGGAAAGCGTTCGAGAACACCCTGAACGTCAAATGTATTCATCATTTCCGTAAAAAAAAGCGGCATTGGTTTGCGCTCCATCGCTATT
>CAYHPV010000113.1:0-4013 GCA_964358735.1 uncultured Candidatus Peribacteria bacterium
TCTGCCATTTCACCACCCCGGCGAGGAGTGAACGGTAGTATTATACAGACAAATAAAAATACGGGAACGGTAAAATCAGCACATTCACTTCCCCCAAGGGACTCACCTGCTGGATAGCGTTCATGTGTAGTGGTGGGCCCGGCGCGACTCGAACGCGCGACCAATTGCTTAAGAGGCAACTGCTCTACCGACTGAGCTACGGACCCATAGTTTTCAAAGCGGAGAAAAGGTAGCATTTTCTCACTTTTGTTTCAAGCTCTTCTCAACTATCATGCGGACATGGGAACAAAAAAACCGAAAATCCTGCTCTACACCGACACCGTTCAGCTTGGTGGAGCCGAGAATCACATGCTCAGTATTTTAAAATTCTACGACCGCGAACACTTCGATCTCTCACTCGCCTGCTCGATGCATCCTGATCTCGATAGCTGGTGTCAAAAAATTGAAGGACTCGGAGTGAAAGTGTATCGGTTAAAAGCAAAACACAAACACGATCCACGGCAGTACACGGAACTGATAAAGATACTGAAGAGCGAATGCATCACACTCCTCCACGTCCATCTCTGGAATCCAGCGAGCGGAAGATTTGGACTTTTCGCCGCAAGAAAAACGAAAACACCATATGTCATTACCGAGCACGATCCTTTTACCCTTTCGCCAGTGAAGAGCTGGATCAAGCGAAAACTCATTGAACGGGTAAATGGAGTGATTACGGTCTCAGCAAAAAACAGGGAACTTCTGAGTACCCTCTACCCATCGCTCGAAGATCGAATCATGATGATTCACAACGGGATCGATACGACCTGGTTCGCATCACAGCTCCTTTCCTTTTCAAAAACCGATCGCGAGGAGTTCCGAAAAGATGTCTTTCATACCGATGGATCCACACCTATAGTCACCTGCGTCGCCGAACTCCATCCGCGTAAAGGCATTCATTACCTCCTCTATGCCGCGCAAAAACTCGCCAAAGAAAACCAAGATCTCAAAATAGTCATTGTAGGAAGTGGTCAAGAAATGGCGACATTTCAGCACTTTATCAGAACCTATCAACTTGAAGACTACGTTCTTCTGCTCGGACGAAGGCATGATATCCCGCAGATTCTCAAGAGTAGCGACATCTTCATTCTCCCAAGTCTCAATGAGGCATTTGGACTGGTGCTCCTGGAAGCCATGATGGCGGAGCTTCCAATCATCGCCACGCAAAATGGTGGAGTTCCAGAGATTATCGAACACCAGGAAAATGGCTTGCTCATACCACATCAGAGTGATGAAGCGATCGTCGCAGCGATAAAGAAACTTCTCGCATCTCCAGAGCTCTGCGAAAAAATGTCAGAAAAAAATCAGGAAAAAGTTAAGAACCAATTTGACGTAAAGAGTATGGTCAAAAAAACCGAGGAGGTGTATCGTGACGTTCTCCATCTCTAAAATTACATGAAACTCAAAACCGTCTATATCTGCCAGAGCTGCCAGTACGAAACTCCCAAGTGGTTGGGAAAGTGTCCAGAGTGCCAGTCGTGGAACAGTTTCATCGAAGACGTCGTAAACGTCGGAAAACCTGAACAAGAAGGGAAAAAACCGGCAAACCGAATTCAGAAAAATCTTCCATCGTCCAAGCCGACTCCCCTTTCAAGCTTTCCAAATCCAAAACAGAGACTCTCGACGAAGATGAACGAACTGGATCTACTCCTGGGCGGTGGCATCGTCGAAGGAAGTCTCCTTCTGCTCTCAGGCGAACCAGGTATCGGCAAATCAACCCTCACCCTTCAGATCTGTGGCAACATCGCGGAACAAGGAAAAAATGTCCTCTATATCTCAGGCGAAGAATCGGTCGAGCAGATCGCGATTCGAGCGAAGCGACTGAGCATCACCTCAGCAACTATGAGTGTCATCACCGAAAGTAACCTCGAAACGATTCTCAATCTCATCGAGCAGCACAAACCGGATTTCGTCGTCGTCGACTCCATTCAAGTCATGTCATCAGATGAACTCCCAGGTAGCTCTGGCTCAGTCACCCAGGTAAAACTCTGTGCCGAGGCCCTCATGCACGCAGCGAAACTCTGGAACAGGCCAATTCTCCTCATTGGTCATGTCACCAAAGAAGGGACCCTCGCGGGGCCGCGCACCCTCGAGCACCTCGTCGACACCGTGCTCTACATTGAGGGTGATCGCTACCATAACATGCGACTCCTTCGCAGCACCAAAAATCGCTTCGGCTCAACCAATGAAGTGGCCGTATTTACCATGGAGGAAAAAGGTCTGATCGAGGTGACGAATCCATCGGAACTTTTTTTACAAGGACGAGCCCCAGACGCCATCGGCTCATGCCTCACCTGCACCATCGAAGGCACCCGACCATTCATCATTGAAATCCAAGCCCTCACCTCCGTCACCAACTTCGGGTATCCGAAGCGCTCCAGCAATGGATACGATCTGAACCGTCTCCAGATGATTATTGCCGTGCTCCAGGAACACGCCCATCTCAATCTCACCAACCAGGACGTCTTCGTCAACGTCGTCGGCGGCATGCGCATCGAAGAACCCGCCGCCGACCTAGCAGTCGCCCTCGCCATCGCCTCCGCCTATCGTAAAAAACCCCTCGACCCAAGCGCCGTCGCCATCGGCGAAATCGGCCTCTCCGGCGAAATCCGCCACATCACCCAGCTCGAAAAACGCGAAAAAGAGGCGAAGAAACTCGGCTTCTCGAAGCTCGTTTCTCCATCACTGTACAAAAAAATTGCACAGGCGATTGCGGCACTGGTGAGATAAAATACTGTCAATTTATCTGACGAGTAAGCCACTACAAAGCAGAAATTCCCCACCCAGCCAGTTGCAAATAATTCAAAACATGACAAAACGCGTTTGCGCGCGCAAAGAACCACATTAAAAAATATTCTTTGACTTTTGCAAATTCCACCACAAAACCATACAATACAGCCATGCCACCAGAACTCCTCATATTCGATAAAGATGATACGCTCATAGACTACTTTGGAGACACCATTGAAGGTGCCGTAGCTTTTGTGTGCGAACAGGCTACGAAAGGAGAGAGAGATTGCGTTGTAGCCACTATGGCAGACAAAAACTGGAAAAAGGACCTCGGAGCTTTTGATCCGTACCTAAAAGGATACTACGGTGGAGAAGAGTTACAATCAAAACGGAAACTTGGATTCTACATCACCGATGATGAATCAGTTCGAGATATTGATGATGATTACGAGGAAGATCCACTCGATAGAAACTGGGGCGAAAAACCACGACTTTTGCATAGGAAAAGCGGAAAGGTATTCGACTGGAGACGGGAGTACGTGAATACACATTTCACATCAAACCCTGCTGCAAAAAAAACTGCCTGGGATGATTGGAATGTAATAAATAAAGCTTTTGTGAAAGACATGGAATTGATAAAAAGAAAACACTGTCCGGGAAAGCATCAAGAGCTCAACTCTCTCATGATTGGAAACGAACCGGACATACGATGTATCACAACAGACCCGGCAACTCCATTGATTGTCGTCGAACCATACAGTCTATGGCCAACACGAGATAATACCCGGGTACTCGTTGATACTCTTTATAAAGGAACATCAACCGCACTGACCTTCGACCAACTCTACAGTATAGGAACAGGAACCGAAGGGAGTCACGATCTCGTGGCAGAATCAGTTATCGCGACCATCGAAGGAATACAATTCCGATTCAGTAGAAACGTACAACTCGGCATTCGAGTTGCTGAAGAAAGGTTTACTGAAGGTAAAAAAATCAGGATCGTATAAAACCTAAATCTGGAAAAACCTCTCAGCATTCGCGCTCGAGAGTTCGGAGAATTTCTCAAACGACTCACCTCGTAGCTCAGCCACCACCCGAGCGGTCTCAACCACAAACGCAGGTTCGTTTCTTTTGCCACGAAACACCTGTGGAGTCAGGTAGGGACAATCAGTTTCAACCACCACGCGATCCGAAGGAACCATGACCGCCACCTGTCGAACCTCGTCGGCACTCGGATAGGTCACCGT
>CAYHPV010000114.1:0-3964 GCA_964358735.1 uncultured Candidatus Peribacteria bacterium
ACATAACTAACCTTATTATGGCTCGACTCCTACCTCCCCCTCAGCGGACTGGCCGCCTGGACAGGCACATAGTCACTTTCATCGATCTCTTCTTCGCCGAGATCTTCACTCGCCTCATCTTCGTTACCCTCCTCATCGTCACGAGTCAGAGCATCACGCTTCTGGGCGAGACTTTTTCGGGTATCGTCAGCAAGTTTATTGGTGAAGTGCTTGAAGAAATCTTTGGGGTAGTTGCCACGGTATTTAGGATCGAGAAGACCACACTCTGCAGGAAGCACATCGGCATACTCGCAGAGACCTTTCTGTGACGCTTTCATCTTTTTCACCAGAGGATCGACACACTTCGTACGTGTTTTACCGGCCTTTTTCTTGTCACAGGCCTTCATCGATTTTGCATAACCCTCGACCTGTTTCTCAAAAACACCAAGCTCTTTTTCCGCATCATTCAGGTACTTGAGAAGTTTTGCCGTAACCGCACCATCATCATCTTCCTCATCCTGATCTTCATCATCACGCTCATCATCTTGCGCGAGCAACACCGAGGACTGCGTGAGGCGACTATATTTCGGCCCCGCAACGACAACCACCGCAAGAACCACAATCACCACAAGAGCAATCAGAGAAACTGTCGAAAGATTTCGAAGGGAAGAAGGAAGAAATTTCATAAAATAAAGATTATTTTTGTATTTACAGAAGTAATTATAACATATATAATAAAAAAAGCAAGTACTTAAAACCGGCACATTTATGCCTCCAAAGCTAAACATCGAGCCAAGAAGCGTCGTCAATGGATCAGCGGCGCGAGAAATTAGGAATGTGAAATTTGCAACACAGGAAGGAGCGCAAATCGTAAGAGCCATGATCGACAGCTACAGCGGGGATCACGCAAAAATACAGGCTGCCCGTACATTGCTCGTCAGGTATGAAATCCACGGGAAAAATAAAGTACTCCCATTCCATATTCCAGATTTAAATGAAGTGAACAATCTGGTCAGGAAGTTTAGGGAAGATCCCAAGCAGGCCATGGCGATCATGAGAATAAATCTGATTGAGATCGCGAGAGATATGAGAATGCCAGAGGCAGAAAGAAAAGAGCGACTGGAACGATACCTCAGAAAACTGATCGAGTCCGTCATTATGCTCGACCAATATGCCTTCCCGCCAGACGGGCCGGGAGTAGTGCACCAGGGATTTCCATCATATATACCGGATGGATTGAGTGATATGGGAGCAGATGCGGAGACCGATGAAGACCTCAGGACTCGGGAAAAAATTCGAGTTGATAAGAAAAAATCATACGAAGTCGCTCTTCCGTCCCTCCTGAGCACCATATGGTCACTGGCAAATTCAAAAGATAGTCTATCCTCAACAGAGGTGAAGAGGCACTTGGCGGACTCCGTGATGAGCAGCGTGCACGAAACGATGCCTTACAATTCGGCACTGCATGAAAAATTACGAACCGGTCGTCGGGGGATGTCCATTGGTATCGATGAATTTTCGAGAATGCGCGAACCCGTATCGGTATGTCGCCACATTGCCATGGAGACGCAGCTCCGTTTCCAGCTTCTCGGCCTCGAGTCATCACTCCTCAAATGTAAAAAGAACGGAGGTGGTCACGCGGCAAATCTCTTGAGAATCAACATGCAGTGGTATCTGGTCGATCCGACCAATCCCGAAATCAACCCAAATGATAAAGGAAAGAAGCGGGTATACATGAGGCCAATTACTCTAACAGATGCGCCAAAACAGATATGGATGCTGGACGGGATAAAACTGGTCGATGGAAAAATAGCGCAGGAAGTACGCGTGTACGAAAGTCGCACGAACACATTTTATCGAGTGCTCGATAATAGGAAAAATCCAGTAGAGGTGTGAGCTGAATCGTCGTAACATTGCTTATGTTCCCATTTTGAGTATCTCGCGCGGAGTGAAAACCATTGAACGCATCTCTCGAGGAATGAGATCTCGAATGCTTTGCGAAGAGTGATGGGCTCCATAAACATGTACGAGATTTTGGAAGGGAGAATCTTGTTCAAGCGCCTGAAATACACTTCGCGTAAAGGCACTTTTTTTGGCTTCTGGATTGCCATTTTTACCATAGAGAACTGCATCATCGATGCCAAGAAAATGAGCACACGCCCCAAAAATTTCCTTATAACGATCACGTGCACGATGAAGATCATCATGCCCGGACATCTCGATATCCACTTTGACAAGCACCGACGCTTTTCCAGGAAATACATCAACGTGAATTGATGGATAGGTCGACTCGAGCGCGACCCCGATCATACGGCCAATCTGTGCACGCAGACTACTCGGACACTCACCACGGACACGAATACTGAATCCAGAGACATGCGGCTGAAGAATACTCAGGAGCTGATCAACGGTAGCAATGCGTCCACCGCTAAACGCCAGAACATCAGGCTGAGAAAGAAGAAGTGAAGTTTCCGTTCGTTTGGATGGAACGGCACTTGGGAGATTTTTTTTAGAATTTTTACCTTTTGATTCGAGAGATGTAGCTTCCTCCGGAATTTGTTGTCTCCCCTTGAAGGTCAGAACGGGAACAACCGTCTGGACATCAATGCTCGTACGCAGGCGACCTTTCGCCAGATCGTGACGACGCAATCCACGTTCAGCGAGACTTTCGCCAAGTTGAGCGGTGTGTGAAGCAGCAGCCACGTCAAATGAATGCTCAAAAAGTATTTTGAGATGAGCTCCGACATGATGGAGTGCGCCGATGATCTCTGGAAAAAGTTTCAGATCAGAATGCACACGGGTCGATGCGAGTTCCTGTTCACACGAGACATGGAGATCGCCGGCGCTGCGTGTAAAAGGTGGAATCATTATGGTGTCGCAGGAATAAACCGAAGCGAAAGAGAATTCACACAGTGTCGGGTATTGCGCATCGTGAGTTGTTCACCCTCAAACACATGACCGAGGTGTCCGCCACACTGAACGCACTGAATCTCGGTACGTCGTCCATCGGCATCAGCAAGCCGTTTAACCGCGCCAGAAATTTCCTGGTCAAAACTTGGCCACCCACACCCGGCATCAAATTTATCGTTGGATCGATAGAGCTCTGCCGAGCACCGTCGGCAGATATAGGTGCCATTGGCAAAGTGCGCCTGATACTCACCGGTGTACGGTGCCTCGGTGCCTTTATGGAGAATCACGCGTTCTTCTTCGGGAGTGAGTTTTTGGTAGGACTGATCATGCATACGAGGGGAAGATAGCATACTGTCATGCGCGGGAAAATATATTTCCCATAGAAAATGTCACACCAGCGCACATACCAGAATACTTGACAAAAATCACCATAACTGTTTAAATAGCATCCAAAATATGCGAAATAACTTCGACGCCATCATCGTCTACAGCCGGCCAAGAAACATAAGTATCTATGAATGTTTGATGGACTCGTACGCGAGGGAAGTCGCGAGATCCCATCTCCACAAGGTAGATATTGAGCGGCCAGATGAAACCGGACGCCGTCCAAGGCTGATGCTTGATGATGCCGTGCGAAATTTAGTCAATTCCCAGGCAGCTCGAGTACTCAGCATCGTCGAAGCTCCGGTAGAAGTTTATCATGAGGCTCCGCCGACCGACGCGCTTCGTATGCTCACAGAAGAGGTGAGAGGACCTCATACTCAATTACTCGTGATCGATGAGCGATGGTCGCATATAAAGGTAAAACGAATGGAAGCATGTAAAGCTGGAGATCCCACCTATTTCGGCTGGCCAGCAAACTATACCTACGATCCCGATGGCCCCGCAAAGCTGGCAGCGGAGGTAGCTTCAGAATTTCCCCACGTAGAGATTCTCATGGTATCTGAAGCTGATATAGGGCCAAAAGTCGAGCAGGCATTGCTCAAATACACCGGAAAAGAGCTCCAAAGAGCATATAACTATTGTTAAGATTGCAGCAATTGCCGTCACATTTCCCGTTTCAGAAAAAGAGATA
>CAYHPV010000115.1:0-3936 GCA_964358735.1 uncultured Candidatus Peribacteria bacterium
AATAATCGATGCATTGCTCAGCTTAGGGCGGCCACACACAAAACACCATTAACTCCAAAAAGACAACAACCTATCAGGAGGTTTCGCGCGAAAAAGATAAAGGAGGAAATGAATATACCGCCTTCGGTATCATAGGATACGTGAGGGGAAATCGAATAAAAGTTATTATTCGAAAGCAGAACAAAAACACGAACACTAAACTCATCCTGTTATCTTTTTGGCAGATGTCAGTCGCTCCAGTGTAATGAAACCCCAAAAATTCTCTAGATGTGGTACTGTCTTCGACTCCACTCGCTTTCGCGTAGCTGGCCGGATCAAGGGGCTCTCTTTTCAGAGAACGTAGCCTTTCAGCACCACAAAACAATTATACAGAATATTTTCAATAGGTGCAAATTAGCTTCACGAAGAACCCTCCGCTAACTTGTGGTACGAAAACCACGGCCGAGGACTCTTCTACACACATTATACCAAACTCCCGCCCTCTCAACAACGAAATTCCTCCCAAAGCTATTCCAGCTTCGCCATCCCAAAAACTTGTAAAATCAAGAATTTATGCTACATTAAGACCTTATTAATAACCAAGACTCCCATGGACACCCCACCTCCAGCCGCAGATCAGCAAACAATAACTCCTGAGTTTTCCACACCTCGTACCGGCGTCACCTGACAGTTTGAGGCTATCAAAATTGCAGTTACGCAAGAAGATATGTCTCCAGAGCAACTTGCACAGGTAAGAGCTCAGCTCGCAGAAGTCACGCAGCAGGTCAACACCCGTCTTCGTGGCCGCCTCATTACTCCTGATCAAACTCAGGAAATCATGGGCGACAGGCTCTTCCGAGGTGCGGACGCAGCAAACAAACTCTACGGCACGAATCTTACTCCGGATATCGTTGCGCAAATTCCATTCAAGTTCACCGAAGCGGAAGCTCAGAATGCTCTTGGTCTCGGTACTCCAATTTCCCTCCACGTGAAGGAATTCGGTCAGGGAAAAGATGCCCGACCTGCTACCATGCTCAATCTCAATGATCACGTCGCCGGAACGGCTCTCTACGAGGTCACCAGCAGCTGGTACAAAGATGAAGACTTCGCCAAAAAGATCGCCGATAATTTTGAATGGCGCCAGACAACAGCAGATGTCGTTCCTGGTACTCTGGGTGAAGACTTTCTCGTTCGAACAGATCTCACCATCAAATATCTTCGCGAAGAATTTTTCAAAGGTCTCCCACTTCCAGCTCACTACGAACAAGCAATCCAGGAATGGAACGCAGAGCGACCAAACATCGAGCCACTCGTGAAGAATTGGAGTGAGGCCCACAAGACAGAGAAACTTCCTAACGGCAAACCAGCTCCAAACTGGTACATCGCCGCAAAAATGCTCGAAAAGCTCCAAATCGTCCAGCTCCTTCGCCCAACCCCTACCAGCATTTTGCAGGATATCACCAATGCAAAAGCAGCAGGTATTCCCATGCTTCAGGATACGTACACTGACACTTCGGTTCTCGACTCCAACGGTTGCGTTGTGATCGTCGGCAGTGCTGATTCCAGCGGCGCGGGCGTGCGCAGCTACTATCCGCATAGCCGCGCTGGCCTTCTCGGCTCTTCCCTCTCCCGCGGTCTCTCAGAATAATTGATTCTCTGAGTTTTGTATGTTGAATTTTTGATTTGCCCTACCTCTGGTAGGGCATTTTGTATATATTTGCATTGGCTCATGAAGGTGTATTCACGGATACACTTCGCCTTCAAAAATAAGACTGCTTATCTTCTGCGAGTGCGAGAAATTTCCCGCCACATACTTATGCAAACAGTGCCAGATGTACCAAGAATACATTTCGTCCTGTTGATGCCACAGACCGCAAGAAGATAAGGGAAGTTCTCGACTCCAACGGTAACGTTGTGATCGTCGGCAATGCTGATTCCAACGGCGCGAACGTGAACAGCTACAATCCGAATAACCGCAATGACAATCTCGGCTCTTCCCTCTCCCGAAGTCTTTACTCCGCTCATACCTCGTATGCAGCGGAGTTTTTCACATGGGTACTTTTGATCCATCCTCCGAGCATCTTTCCGATTTCGATAATATTGCCCTGAAGAGTGATGTACGATCGCTGATCCATGGCTTTGACATCATAGGCGACCCGAATAAGCGTCTGAAGAATTTTTAAACGAAGATCGGCACGCTGAAGAAAGGCCAGCCTTCTACTTCCTTGTTGTGACTGTGCATGGAAAAAATACTCAAGAATTTCAAGAGCAGAGATATCACATTTCTGACCCAGAGAATGACGATCTTTCTTTGGGAAACGTGCTATGCAAGCGTAAAGTAAGAGATATAATTGATACGACTTATGGATAATCGAACTGTCAAAAAAGTTGAGGGGGGGGGGCTTTATCAGGCATAGTCTGTATGATTGGTTAAGTTCACTGCCGAGTCTACTCGATGGCTGGCAGGAATTCAAACAGGGAAAAGGTCAGAAGATAGACGTACAGAATTTTGGACTAAATCTTGAACATGAGCTCTTCGCGCTCCATGAAGATCTGACACAGGAAACGTACCGACATGGGGGATATAGTGAATTTTACCTTCACGACCCGAAGTTACGGCATATTCACAAGGCCTCGGTGCGAGACCGCATCGTGCATCATGTGGTCATGCGGGCAATTGAGGATGAGTTTGAGCCGGGGTTTATATTCGACTCGTATTCAAGTCGCCTCAATAAAGGAACACATCGGGCCGTAGAGCGTTTTCGAAGGTTTGCCTGGAAATTATCTCGAAATAACACCAGAACCGTCTGGATTTTGAAGTGTGATATTCGAAAATTCTTCGACTCGGTAGATCATGGAATTCTGAAGCGACTCATTCGCTGTCGGGTAAAATGTGGAAAAACATTGCATTTGATCGATAACATCATCGACAGTTTTTACTCTGCTTCCGGAAAAGGAATACCGCTCGGAAATGTGACCAGTCAGCTATTTTCAAACATCTATCTAAACGAACTCGATCAGTTTGTGAAGCGTCGGCTGAGCATAAAATATTACATTCGTTATGCCGATGATTTCGTACTCCTGAGCCGTGATCGGGCAGAGTTGGAGCGTGCATTGGTATCTATCCGAAGATTTCTCAACGTTATGCTCAACATGCAACTGCATCCTCAGAAGGTCATATTCCAGAAATGGAACCAGGGAGTCGATTATCTCGGATATATCAGCTTTCCGCATCACACGATTCTTCGTACGAAGACAAAGCGAAGGATGCTCAAAAAATTACAAGAGACATTCTCAAAAGTGTCGAAGGGTCTTCTATCGAAAGAAAAAGCCAACCAGAGCCTTCAGTCATATCTTGGACTGCTGACGCATTGCCGTGGAAAAGAAATAAGAAAAATTCTTAACAAAAAGATAACAGAATCCTAACAAAATTCTGACACATAAATGGCTGGAACAAGCCAGATATTCATGATAGTATTCCGGAATGCAGTACTATCAAACAAAGGCAGAAAAAATCCCAGGAACAGATTTTAAAGAGATTTATAAAAAGTCTCGACAATTTTACAGTGGAATTGAAAAAAGGTCGAAGAGACGAGCACACGTGCGATCAAGATATTTCAGAAAAAATAAAATTTTTCTAGGATTATTCTGGCAGCACATTTTTGAGAAAAAGAATTACGAAGATCAGATGAGAAGAATGAAATTTCTACCCTGTGCCATAGAGCTCATTCAAAATTCACATTTTGACCCGATTTCAGGAGAAAACCCCAATAAAAAATCCGAAATGCTACACCGATTCTACGGTCAAACACCTTTAAAAGAAGTCTTTGTAGTTCAGATCAAGGAGGACAAGAACAACGGTGAAAAATTTCTTATTTCGGTGTTCCCAGTAAAATGAACCAAAAAAGACCTTCCGCTAACTGTAGTTTGGAAACTACGGGCCGAAGATCTTTGTAA
>CAYHPV010000116.1:0-3902 GCA_964358735.1 uncultured Candidatus Peribacteria bacterium
TGAAACAGGCACTCACGCTTCAGGTCAAAGATCAGAAGACGCTGCAGCAGCTCAAGAATCAGTTTTCTACTCATTACAAGCTTTCCACCCCTACGAATATGGAGCTGATCGAGACGTATCGAGAGATGTGTCAGGTGAAGGAGGTGAAGACCGATCCTGATTTTATGAAGTTTCTCCGAAAGCGGGGAGTGCGCTCGATGTCAGGGATTGTCTCGATTACGGTCATTACGAAGGCGTTTCCCTGCCCTGGAAAGTGTATTTTTTGTCCGACGGAGCCTGGTATGCCGAAGAGTTATCTCTCAAATGAGCCGGCGATTATGCGTGCCATTTTGAATGACTTTGGTGGATATGAGCAGACGCGAAACCGTGTCGATAGTCTCCAGCGAACGGGTCATGAAACGGATAAAGTAGAAATTATTGTCTCCGGTGGAACCTTTTCTTTTTACCCACATGCCTATCAGACCGCTTTTACTCGCCAAATTTTCAATGCGTTGAATTATCCACTTCCTGCTGCGCGGTCACTTCTCGAGGCGCAAAAGCTCAATGAAACCGCCGAGAATCGATGTGTTGGTTTGTCGTATGAGACACGGCCTGATCACATTACCGAGACCGAGGTGAAGCGACTTGGAGTGCTGGGTGCCACGAAGATTGAGATTGGTGTCCAGTGTCTCGATGATGAGATTTATGCGTTAAATGAGCGAGGTCACACGATTGCCGAAGTGGCCCGCTGTATGCAGGTTTTGAAGGATGGTTGTTTCAAGGTGAACGCCCACATGATGCCAAATCTCTATGGTTCCACACCGCAGCGTGATTATGAAATGATGAAAGAACTCTTCGATAATCCGAGCTTTAGACCGGACTGGATGAAAATTTATCCGACGATGGTGGTGCCGTGGTCGGTGCTCGACAAGATGCACAAGCGAGGTGAGTTTAAGGCGTACTCAGACGAGGTGCTCATCGATCTGATGTGTAAGATTAAGCCCCTGATTCCCGAGTACGTGCGCGTGACGCGTCTGTATCGGGATATTCCTGCACCGACGATTGTGGATGGTTCCAAGATTTCTAATTTGCGTCAGGTGGTCCAGGAAGAGATGAAGAAGCGTGGACTGCCGCAGTGTCGCTGTATTCGTTGCCGCGAGGTTCGTGACACCGTGGTTGACCCGAAGGATTTGCGGATGAGAATCACCGAGTACGATGCTTCGAATGGCAAGGAGTACTTTATCCAGTGGGAAGATCCCGTGACGGATAAAATTTGCGGATTCATTCGTTTACGATTCCCATCCCAGTACTACACGGGAAAAAAGCATTTTATTAAAGAGCTTGAGGGCTGCGCGTTGATTCGCGAGCTCCACGTCTATGGTATGCACATTCCGTTGAACGATCGCGAAGAAGGCGCCCAGCAGCACTTTGGGCTTGGCAAGAGCTTATTAGCTAAAGCTGAGGAAATTTCCCGAGCCGCCGGCTTCAAAAAAATGGCGGTGATCAGCGGTGTCGGTGTGCGAGAGTACTACCGAAAATGGGGCTATCAGCTTCAGGGTACGTATATGGTGAAGGGGATGTAGAGGCTGTTTAGCTTTGATATTTGCTATTTATCTTATTTTATTGTATAATTTGTCTGCCTGTTTTTATTTTATATTTACCATTTTCTTTTGAATACCTCTAATTTTGGCTTTGATGAGGGTATTTCTGGATCTTCTCATATAGAAGGGGCGGATGTTTTGGTAACTTCGGTATCACCAGCTTTGTTTTCAACACAAGATGCTTCGCATTTAGAGAGCAATATTCGCGATATTCAGTTTTTACCTGTTTCATTGCCACCTCTTAATATTCGCCATCTTGTGAGTCGCGGTAATCAGGCAAAATACTTTGCGGATCATTTTGATAATCCTGAAATAAAACGCTGTGCCCTCTTGCAGCTGGCCCTGATGAGAGAACTCTCTTCGCTTATTGAAAGTCATAAAGCTCTTGAACGTACTCTTAAAATTCTTAAAGTACGCCATCGCGTTCAGGTGGAGGATTTGGTCTTTGATGAAGCTCAAGAAATGCAACCAAGAATTTTTGAAGAGGGGATGCTCTATCGTGAAAAGCTTCTCGAATTTTCGCGTATTTCTGATCTGCTTGATGTAGCTATTTTTAGTGAAATTACATCTTATGAATCTTTTGATCTTGATCGAACTCTTCAGTGGAGGCGTGAAGCCCAGGAAGTCATTGTACAAACTCAGGGTCAAGCCGTCGTTCTTCATCAGGCCGAGAAGTCAAATGAAGACGTAGCCCAATTTATTGCTCTCTATGAGAATGCTCTTGCCGCTTCAGATGTTCGTCTTTGTTTGCGCCTTGAGGCTCATCCTATTTTTGGTTTATATCCTGATGGATTCAAAAATATAGAGGCCCGCTTTCATGTGGCTAAATATAATGGAGATCTTATTCGAGCCAAAAAGCAAAATGATGATCCTGAATATTCCACTTCTTTGCATATAAAATATCATGATTTTTCTCGTGAAGATTTTGAATATATTTTTGCTACCTATGGTTCGTATTATGAAGCAGCTCTTGATTGTCTAAAAAATCTTCATCATCTTGCTGATAATCTACGCAATTTAGGTTTATCGCAAGCCGCTGATGATCTTCTTAATCTTCCTCTTAAATTTAGTAGAATCGATGGCACCCCTCTTGGAACTCCTTCTCAACGGATTGCTTTTTATAATAAAATGCTTGGTTTATCTCCACTTGAGCATGAATGGTATTTAAACAGGCCATCATTTCATCATGGAGGAGTAGCCCTGAAAGATTTTACGAATGATTTTATCACTAGACGTCTTATTCCTGATTTCATTGGCTCTACGGATTTTTCTGTAGAAAAGTTTGGGTTGGAGTTACACCGTTGGCTTACCAGGGGATCGAGTGCTCAATTTGATGTTCTTCTTGATCGTGAATATGGTGTTGATATATCCGGTGTGTATCGAACCAATAAGGTACGACTCGAGGCCTACATTCCTCCGCCTGCTGAAAAGGTTCCTGATTTAATGAGATTATTTGACCGAAAAATACAAGAATTTGCTCATGAACTTACTCTGCGAAAATCTGCCATGACCGCATCTCAATACGAAGATGCTGTTATTCAGATAGCTCTCTATATTCAGCAAATTTATGTTGATATTCATCCTATGAGGGATGGTAATGGCCGTGTTTCCAGGGCTTTGTGTGAGGCTTTTATTCGAAAATATCTTCATGATAGCAGCCCATACGCTACAGTTCCTGTCACGAGAGATTCTCAGGGTGAAGCGCGTGTCCATGCTGATCTTGTTCCCTTTAATCTTCGCTGGCAGATCGCTCATCAGCTGTCAGAGCTTGATCATGCTCCTTTTGACTCTATTCTTCGTGACGCCACCCTCGATGATATCCTGGGTAATAATCTCTTACATGAGTATCGAGTAGCGTTTAAAAGGCTTACCAATCATTAGTAATGTATGTTATACTTGCCCCCAATCCCTAAATTTTTATGAAATCTCAGATATTATATCTCTACGATAGCGAAAGGGAAGTAGCCTCGATTATCATCCATGATGATGCCGCTGAACTTCAAATCGTGCCCGATATTTCGGAATTGACTCGAGATAAAATTACCGCTCTTTTCGAAGCGATTAATGTTATGGGCAATATTACCCAGGCTTCAAGCCAGTATGCTGCTGCGGGCTTTTTTCTTCGCCGTACTGAGCGTGCTTTTGTTGAGCATGTCCCGAATGCTGCGCTGCATACCCAGGCGAGATTTTTACATGAAAGTAATCTCATCGAGGGAGTTAATGAAATTTCCTATGGTGATGTTGCGCAAGGTTTGCTCGAAAAAGAAGCATCTGGATGCGTTGGAGCCTGGCTGTACGCCCTCGATCTTGCGGAAAACAGAA
>CAYHPV010000117.1:0-3870 GCA_964358735.1 uncultured Candidatus Peribacteria bacterium
TTTCTCCTCCGCATCGAAGACACCGATCAAAAAAGATTCGTCGAAGGGGCAACCGAAGGTCTTATTTCAGCACTCAAGTGGCTCGGCATCGAGTGGGACGAGGGTCCAGATAATGGAGGTCCACACGGACCGTACACGCAGTCCCAACGAAATGACAAATACAACGCCGCCATTACGCAGCTTCTCGCATCCGGCCACGCCTACAAATGTTTCTGCACTCAAGAAGAGCTTGAAGAGATGCGGCGAAAACAAGAAGCGCGACACGAGGCACCGATGTATAATAGGAAGTGCTGTGCGCTTACCGCAGAAGAAGTTGAAGCGAAAATCACAGCCGGTACACCATTTGTAGTCCGTCAAAAAATCCCCGAAGGCATGGTCATCGTCGAAGATCTCATCCGTGGAAAAGTTCGTTTTGATTCCAAATCCATCGACGATCAGGTCCTCGTAAAATCCGACGGATTTCCAACCTACCACCTCGCAAACGTCGTCGACGATCACGACATGGAGATCACCCATGTGATCCGTGGTGAGGAGTGGCTCCCGTCCACACCGAAGCATATTTGGCTCTACCAAGCCTTTGGATGGACACCGCCCGAGTACGCGCATCTTTCGCTCCTCCTGAACGCCGACCGCAGCAAACTCTCCAAGCGTCAGGGCGACGTCTCCGTGGATGACTATATAAAAAAAGGATACGGACAAGAAGCGATTATTAATTTTATTGCTTTTCTCGGCTGGCATCCAGGAAAGGGCATCGAAAAAGAAATTTATTCGCTCCCGGAACTTATCCAGGATTTCTCTCTCGAAAATGTTCACAAATCCGGCGCGATTTTCAACCTGGAAAAACTCGACTGGTACAACTGGCAGTGGCGTCGACGAAAATTCCTTGAGGCCGTAGAACAAAATCCATCCGAACGGACCGCGCTCCTATTAAAAGAATGCGAAGAGTATATGGATCCAGAGTATAAAAAAGATTCCGCACTTCTGGCCCGTGCATTCAAAACCGTAGAAGAAAAAGTCATTCAAGATCCAAAACCCGTCAACGACTACATCAAATTTTATTTCACCACGCCTGAATTCAAACCCGAGATCGTCTACAGTGAAAAAATGAAGGTCACCGAAGAAACCGTCAAACAGGTACTCCCCGAAGTCACCTCCGCTCTCTCAGAAATTTCCCCAGAAAACTGGACCGAAGAAAAAATCAAAGAAACCCTCATGGCACTCGTCACCAAACTCGGCCTGAAAAACGGCCAAGTCTTCTGGCCCATCCGCGCCATCCTCACCGGCGAGCAATTTTCTCCAGGTGTCTTTGAGGTCGTCTGGGCATTGGGGAAAGAAGAGGTGCTCAAAAGGCTCCGGAAAATATAATATAAGGGTCTGCGCGCGCAGACCTTGGTACCCAAAGCTGAACCTTGACACCGACACCACTTTCCCCTATAAGGAGCACCGGTCAAAAAATAGCGTATTTCTGCTACGACCTGCTGTTTTTTGGTCCAGTTCCTTTACAACCAGTAGAGTTTTGTATGATGGTACAGGCTGAAAAGCTTCTCTACCGTAGCACTTGGAACTGTGCAGAAAATCGCGGATAGAATACGCAATTTTCTCTAGAATTCCGAGTGTTCACGCCGTAGTAGAGGAATCCATGTGATTCCCATGCTTCACGCATGTACCATTCGAAGTGCCTTTTCTAGCGTAGGCACGACAATTTTTTCATCAAGTCGAAGACGCTTTCTGTATCTGACAATTGACCATCCTGGTCACCCGCGCATCCTGCACACCACCACCGCGCCGATCCTATCGACGCAACCATTTTGGGACGTGCCACAAGGCATCTCCCGGAGAATTCCAATGCTGAACATCGTCCTGCTCGAGTCCATTCTGTGCAAGTGCCGGATCGGAAACATGACGATCTTCCAGGGCGTTCTGCAGATCTTGTGCGCGGAAGTGAGCAACAACCCGAACATGATCGACGAGGCCTGGAGTCAGATCCCCAAGGATTTGCGCCCGACGGTCTCGAAGAAGATCGCCACCATCAAGGACTACTTCAACGACGGTCGCTACCCGATGCTGACGATGGAAGCCGCCATCTGGGGCATCGTGATCAATGCCATCAGGGTGGCCTGCGAAGTGAAGATCCCTGAGCGCCAGAAGGAAATGTGCGGATTCGCGAAAAGCGACATCGTGCAGTTCTTCCAGGACCTCTCCAATCACTGGAACCTGCGCAAGGCGGTCTACGACGCGTGCAACCTGGCAGTCCCCGACTTCCAGATGCTCCGCGCCCTGATGACCTGCGACACCATCAGCATCGAAAAGCTGAAGGTGGTAGTCCAGCACATCTGTGAGGAAGGCCCGACCGGTGAAAAGAAAATGCCTCCGGAAGTGGCGGCGATCATCAACCCCAACCGTTTCGACGGCGGGACCTACGGCAACTTCCAGAACCACGAGGAGACCTAGCCTCCGCAATTTCCCCGCCCATGACATACGGCACCACGACGGACCGGTGCAAGAAAATCATGTGTGGAGAAAACCACCGTTAACGCGCAAATAAAGGACATTCGCACCACGTTAACAAAGGAATGACACTTCGACCAAAACTCTGCTCTCTACCTCCCGCTTTCCCGGCGTACGAGAAATAGGAGTAGGGCATAAGGACGAAATGTTCTGGAGGAGCACGCGACAACTTCGTTACGCGCTCCTCCCCTTCCAAAAAATATCGCAAAAAAAATCAGGTCACAATTCACTTCCCGAAAAAAATCTTCGGTGTTATCATCGTGCCGTGAAAACACCCCTCCTCATCTTGTGCATGATGGCAGCACTTCTCGTAAGTGGCTGCAGTAAGCTTGAGGCCCTACGAACAAACGTGCAGAAGACCACGGCCAATGTCATAGAAGGAGCACAGGAAGGCGCGACAAAAGTAAAAGATGGATTTGTCGAAACGAAACAGAACGTCGAACGAAAAATCCAGAAAGTCGAAAATCTCGTGAATGCTGTCGACGATCTCAAAAAAGAGTTCTAAAGCTGTAAGGGAGTTTTCACACCAACAACCTTACAAAAAATTTCATGAAACCTCTCAAAGTTCAGTTCCACGTGCACACGGCACAAGATGTTGACCGCCCAAAACACACCGCCGAAGAAATGCTCGATTTCGCCGCGGAAAAAAACTACGACGTCGTCTCGATCACCCATCACGACACTTTTTTCTTTAACGATGACATAAAAGAGTACGCCGAACGTCGAGGTATTTTACTCGTACCCGGAATTGAAAAAACAATTTCCCGCAGACACGTGCTGATTATCAACGCAACCAAAGATGCCGAAAAAATTAATAATTTCTACGATTTATCGAAGTATCGGAAATCCCACCCCGACTGTCTCATCATTGCGGCCCATCCATATTACCCACGCGGATTTTGTCTCCAGGAAAAACTTCTCGAAAACATCAACCTCTTCGACGCCATCGAGTACTCGTGGTTCTTCACGGAAAAAATGAATATGTTTAATAAAAAAGCAGAAGAAGTCGCCAAGCTGCATAAAAAAGCCATCATCGGCACCTCCGACAATCATATTCTCCCCTACTTCAATCAAAACTTTTCACTCGTCTATGCTGCAGAAAAAAACTGGCCAGCCATTCGCGAGGCGATCATTGCCAACAAGTGCGAAATGAAGCCAACACCCCTCACCGGCAGCGAGTTTTTCAAGCTCACCATGCAAACGATCTTCGAGTTCGACCTCCCCTACCAGTTCCGCAGCCTAAAGAGGAAAATAGAAACATTGACAAGTGAAAAGAAAGTAGTATGATTAGCACTTATAAAGTGCCCGCGCGCACCCCTCAATCCGAACACTCAGATAATTTGACGGTGTTCCAGAAGGAGC
>CAYHPV010000118.1:0-1330 GCA_964358735.1 uncultured Candidatus Peribacteria bacterium
TTTTCGGTAGAACATTTTCGGTTTTGTTTTCTGGGTTTTGCGAAGGCGAAGACGGTCTTCCATCGGAAGATTCGCGATTGCCTGACATGGCGCAGAGCAGCAGCCATCCATTGTTTCTCTACATGTCTCGCACTGAATAAAAAGGAGATTGCACATTTCGTTGTTACAGTTGGTCTGGTCGTCGCAAGGCACGGCGCACTGGTGACAATTGCTCAGGATATCTGATGTGATCCGCTCGGCGCGACGTTCGTCGAAGACGAAATTTTTTCCTTTGAATTTTGATTCGAGATTTTTTTCTTTGACCTCGTGTGCGTAGTTAATGATGCCACCGTAGAGCTGGTAGACCTGCTCGAAGCCTTCATTTTTCAGGTAGGCACTCGCTTTTTCGCAGCGGATTCCTCCCGTGCAGTAAAGGAGCAGTTTCTTACTTTTATGCGCGGCAAGTTTTTCTTTTACCTCGGTGAGTGCGTTATTGAAGGTTTCGGCCTCCGGACAAAGCGCTTTTTGAAAGTGGCCAATCTCGCTTTCGTAGCTGTTTCGCATGTCGACAATCATGGTTTCTTCGGAGTCTGCGAGCGCGTTAAATTCTTCCGCGTTGAGGTGTGTTCCAATGTTTTCGATATTATATGCGTCGATCGGAAGACCGTCGGCCACGATCTGTTTTTTGACTTTGATCGTAAGTTTATAAAATGATTCGCCTTGCTGGATCGCGATTTTGAGCGGCATATTTCTCAGCTCTTTCGTATCCTCGAGATGAGCTATGAATTCTCTCCAGTGCGGCTCAGGGACATTTATTTGTGCGTTGATCCCCTCTTGCGACACATAGACTCTTCCGAGAATCTGAAACTTAGACCATGTTGCAAAGAGTTCATCTCGAAATTTTTGCGGATCCGCAATTTTTATATATCGGTAGAATGAGAGCGTTTTTCTGCTGAACTCCTCGCTCGCGAGTTTTTTCAGTAACTGCTCCTTTGAATAATTGTTGGCGAGTGGAAACATGAGAGTAGTTAGATTTCCATGATGCTTACTTCACGACCAGCGTTCCTGTCATGGTCGCGTGGCCCGTTCCGCAGAATGTTGAGCAGATAAATGAGAATGAGCCGGTTTTATCCGCGACGAAACTTGCCGTGACGGTTTCGCCGGGTGCGAGATTTTTACTGACATTGAATGCGGAGAGGAAGAAGCCATGCGTGACGTCGGTACTCTTGATGCTCAGCTCGACGGTATCGCCTTTATTGACGGTGATCGTCGATGGCGAGAACTCCCATTTTTTGGCGGTAATGGAGAATTTTTTTACGGCTGGAGCGGGTGCTTTTACTTCGGTAGCGGT
>CAYHPV010000118.1:1430-3705 GCA_964358735.1 uncultured Candidatus Peribacteria bacterium
TGGAAACTTTTGCGGTTGCTGCTTTTTCCGATGGTACTTCGCTCGCAGGTGGTGTGGTAACCGATGGTGATGCGGTAGGTGCCTCTAAGGCTGGTGTCACCACGGCACTCGTTTCTGTTTGAGTTGAGCATGCCGTTACGATGAGTGTCATGGAGACGAGCGCGGCCAAGATGAGCTGTTTTTTCATGGGGTTGGGTTAGTGATTTGACTGCTGTATTGTATGGCTCTTTTTTCGATTTCGCAAGTACTCAATGCCTGCCGGAAGGACGGAGAGGAAAATAATACCGAGTATAAAGAGGCTGAGATTTTCTTTTACCAATGGAATATTCCCAAAAAAGTAGCCCGCTATCACGAAAGAAAAGACCCAGGCGATGGCTCCTACGACATTCCAGAGGAAAAACTCCTGATATTTCATTCTTCCGATTCCCGCGACAAATGGAGCAAATGTTCGTATGATTGGCATGAATCTGGCGATCACTATGGTCTTGGATCCGTAGCGTTTATAGAATTCCTGTGTTGCGGTGAGGTGTTTTTTATTGAGTATTTTTGCGCTCTCTGAGTGGAATATTTTTGGGCCAATCATTTTTCCGATGTGATAGTTGATTGAGTCGCCGAGAATGGCGGCTACGGTTGCCAGGCCCAAGATAAGATAGAGATCGAGGTTTCCGGTCGCCGCAAATGTTCCCAGGATAAAAAGAAGTGAATCACCTGGTAAAAATGGGGTGACTACCAGTCCGGTTTCGCAGAAAATCACGATGAATACGATCACGTATATCCAGACTCCGTAGAGCTGCATGAGTGTGGCGAGGTATACGTCGAGATGGAGTGGGAGGTCGATCATTGTGGATTCCCGGAGGTTCCTTCTGGGAGTTCAAATTCTTTGGTGCGAATATTCTGGAGTTTCTCGAGATCTTTTTTCAGCGAGGTACATATTTTTCCCAACATTATTTCTGCAAATGATTCGAGATTTTCTGGTGGCACATTGGCGTTGTTGTCGTTCATAAAATGTCTGAGGACGGCGCCTAGATAGTTTGGAATTTCTTCACGGATTTTTTCTTCTTCGTCATAGGCATTTTTCATGATTCTGAGTGCGTCGTTTTTGGCCTGTATGTACATTATTTCACCCCAGATGACTATTTCCTCTTTGATCAGATCGCTTTTCTCGGCGTCTTCGGTGCGAATGAGATCGAGGTCCTCCTGCGAAAACGCCATACTTTCAATTACCTCGCTGCTTGATACTTCAATCTCGAGACCTTTATCATCTTCTTTTGCCGTCATCGTGAGTTCATGCTGAGACTGCCGGTCACCGAGCAAGAGTATCGAGAGGACGAATGCGGGTGGGATATTCAGCGCAAGCACGTGGGCTGCCAAAAAAGCCAAGTCACTCCGTCCGGACTTTTTTTGTAAAAATTGCGTCAGTAATTTTGCGAGCTTGTCTTCTTTCTTCTTTCTTTTTTGTTCACCTTTTTGCTGCGCTTTGAGCTGCTGTGCCGTACTTCGCATTTGTTCGCGAAAGGCCTCCATCGCGGCTTCCGACATCTCTCCTCCGCCTTCGGAGCCTCCTCCAAAATGTTCCAAATCACCTATCATTCGGGTTTTTTGTAAGAGAGGTAGAATGGATTTACTTCGTTGCGGCAGCCTGAACATTTACAAAGACCTGTGTCTGTGCCCGTCCGTCGAATTTTCGAATTCTTTTTTCCTTGAAGTTCACCGTTCCAGCGAGATACGCGAACAGTGAGTGATCTCGACCCATGCCGACGTTTTCGCCGGGCATGAAGTGCGTTCCACGCTGTCGAACAATAATCGCTCCGGCTGAGCTTATTTGCCCACCGAATAATTTTACGCCGAGACGTTTCGCTTGGGAGTCGCGACCGTTCTTAGAGGATCCTCCTGCCTTTTTATGTGCCATATGGGTAATTTGAAAATTAAAGCAGGGGTATTCTAGCTTGGTCGTCCCCCTCCTGCAAGCCTTTCTTCTTGGAGGTTTTTGTGCTATAATGGCTCGATATATGCGACACACACGACTCTTCAGCTTTGGCTTAGCTTTGATTCTCTGCCTTTCTCTGGTAGCGGCGCCTGGTGCGTCGGGCCAGGATGGTGCGAGTCGTGACGATGGGAGCGGTGTCGTGAGCGATTTGACTCCGGTGGCCGAGGTGGTCGAAAAGGTGCCGACACGAGGTGTTGCTGCGCCTGCAGCTCCGACTCTATCTGCGCCTGCCTATGATGACAAGAGTCTGAATAATGCTTTTTTTCTCCTCGAGGTCCAGCGTGAACT
>CAYHPV010000119.1:0-3690 GCA_964358735.1 uncultured Candidatus Peribacteria bacterium
ACTTCACCGTAATTTCCTGCATGATGCTCTGGCCGTAGACGGCGGGGTTGTACATGGGTTCGGCGCGGGCGGCGGGAGCGGTGAAGGTGCCACGCTGAAGCGCGCGGGCGGTGTAGTGATAGATGGCTTTTTCGTCTTTTTTCAGACCGTGGGTAAAGAGGGTGACGCGGTTGTCGCGGATGTCCATGGGGCCGCTCTGGTAGCCGCTGTAGTTGCTGCCTGAAGAATTACCATCATTATTGCTACTCCCTCCCGTATTGAGACGGTCGTTAACTGGCTTGAGGCCCGCGGCGAGGGCGTATTCGATCATGATATATTTGAGATCACCCTGATTCTTATTTTCCACGGTCAGCTCGACGGTGACGATGTCGCCGTGATTGAATGTTTTGGTTTCGGTGCCGTCGGCTTTTTTGTAGGTGCGTGTGATTTCGAGTGGGAGATGATTGAGATCGAGGCCGTTTTGGTCGCGATAGTCGTGAGCAGTCAGTGTAAAGAGTGGCGTCCCTTCGCCTTCGTGGGCAATTTTCAGATTTTGCGATTCGTTGGATTTTATTTTTTGGGAGAGATTGATCTCTTTGGTGAAGTGGGCATCGGTGACGGTTGCCGTATCGATCACTTTTTCATTGAGGTAGACTTTGTAGGTGTAATTTGGCGTGAGCTGATTGAATTTTTTGGCATATATCATGAGGGCGCGGAGAATTTCACTGCTCTGACGTGTGGAGCCCAAGAGGCCTTCATAGCCTTTTCTGTTTTGCATCAGCCACGTGACGATGCCCTGGATGGTTTCGTCGGTGGTGGAGTCCGGGATTTCGAGGAGGGCGCGGAGGGCAACGCCCGTAGCGCTGTAGCTATCGGACATAGATTCGTAGTCTGCGTTTATTTCCCAGTGACTGTCTTTCATTCGCGGAAGAAGATGCTCCGCAATAAATTGTTTTGCCTCCTCTGTTCTGCCGGTGTTGTTGAGTGACATGGCCATGTAGCTCATGGATTGGACCGATAGAATATCTCCAATACTCTGTGCGACTTCGATGTATACCGGCTTGCCTGACTCTATTTTTCGATCTTCATTGATGACGAATGGAGGTGGTGCTGGTTCTTCGATCCGTGGTGGCTCTCCTGAAAATGGTTTGTAGAATTTCGGGAGAGTATTCAGATCTTTCTCGTTGATGAGTTGCAGATTTTTTGCCGCGTCTTTTGAAAGAGCGCGAGAGAGCACGTACTCCAGATACACTCGCTCGGCTGCCGGGAAGCTCTGATAGTTTTTCTGAAGATACTCGGTGCTGCGTTCGAGCATTTTTTCGTAACCGGCGAGGAGTCCGGTGTCTCTAATTTCCACGAGCCCTTCGACGACGTAGCCGGTCATCCAGATATTCGTTGGATCCGTTTCCCACCAGCCAAATCCGCCGCCACCGTGCTGGAACATCGCCAGACGCTCGAAGCCTTTCTTGATCGTCTCATCGAGGTCGGGCTTAGGGGTGATACCGAGGAGTGAGTGATATTTTTTGATGAAAATATTTGGGAGATGTTTACTCATCGTCTGCTCCACACAGCCATATGGATAGCCGGTGAGTTTTTCGATCACACGCGGAAGTGATGCGAGCATACTGCCACTGATGGTGAGTGTGGCCTTGTCATAATCTTGGGATTTTTGATCGAGCGCAAAGGAAAGTGAGGCAGGGGACGCCCCGCCTTCCTCTATCTTACTGGCGGTGAAATTTGCATAGACGGGGATCGTGAGCTCGACCGTATCTGTCAGTTTTCCTCCCTGCTGCGTGGCGGAGGCGCTGATTTTCATACTCTTGGTGGTATTGACGGCTATTTTCCATACTTGCTGCGAGATGCTTTCTGCGGGCATGTCTATTTCGCGAATGGATTCATCGGTGATGGTCGCGCCACTTGCTTTCAAAAGTACTTTGGTTTTTATCGCGTTCTTGGTTGTGTTGTGAACCATGACGGGAATTTCCATGACGTCGCCGGCGCGTGCGAAGAGCGGCAAGAGTGGACGAACGATGAGAGGTTTACTCACGAGAAATTCACTGATGCCTTCCCCAACTTTTGTGTCTTGGGTGACGCCGGTTGAATATGTTGCCCAGGTCGTGAGGTTATCGGGAAGCGTGAAGGTGAGCGTGGCGTGGCCGCTCTTGTCGGTTTTTACGGCTGGATTCCAGTAGGCGGTGTCGACGAACTCGGTGCGCGGAATATCACAGTCTCCTCCGCCTTTGCAGTTGTGGACATAGACGCCATTGGCAAAGTAGGTGTGATGGACTTCGGTTTCGAAGTTGTAGACGGGCACACGGCCAACTTTTTTCTCGACGGAGTCGACGCGGACGCGGTTTCCTTTGACGTTGATGAGCGTATCTCCTACCTGGATTTCTCCGGCATTTTTCCACTCACCATTGACGAGAATGCGGTGAATATCGGTGACCTTGAGCGTGCCATTGATGATGAGGTATCCACTGACGTTGTGTTCGAAGGTTCGGACAACTTTGTCTGGCACGAGGACCGATGAGTAGTCACTCTGTCGGGTGAGAATCATGTCGCCGACTCGGATGTCTTCGATGACTTTTGTTGATCCGTCGGCCATGAGAATACGGGTTCCGGCGAGGAAGCATCCACCTTTTTCTGCTGAACCGATCGCAAAGGCGTCGGTATTATTGAATCTCACAAAAAACTCTTCGCGCGGTTTGGTATAAAAAGCGTCGTGAATCGTGACCCACTTCTCAAACTGCTTGAGAGCGAGGAGGGCTTTGTCGATGACGGAGACGGAGACTTCTGCTGGCACGGGTTTTCCATCTTCGTCTTTAGTTGTGACGTCGAGGGTGACTTTGCCTCTTGGGCCATACTCTTTGCTGCTTGCCGTGGCGGTCACCGTGAGATTTTCTCCGGTGATTTCGAGGAATTTTTTTCCGGTGAAAAAGCTGTCGCCGTTGAATGATTCCGCTTGAATATAGATGCCCGGACTCATCTCTGGTGTGATCTTGAGCGGCATTTCGTATCGACCTTCTGTGAGCTTATAGGCCGCAATCTGCTGGGCTGCGGAGTTGTAGATGGTGACCTGAAGCGCGCCCTCCTGCTGTGGAGCAAATATTTTTATCGTTGCCGTTTCTCCAGATTTCATTTTCTCTTTTTCGGTCTGAATGAAAATCTGTTCGGTGCCCGGTTTGTTGTCGTCGTAGTAAATCCCGTACTGCGCATCGGCGATCCAGACATACTCGGTTGAGGTGAACTCGTGTCCTTTTTTGTCTTTTCCGGTCATGATGATTCTAAATGATCCCCCTTGCGGAAATGCATACTTCCAGCTGGCGTTGCCTTCGGTGTCTGTCGTGACACTGGCCTTTGTGGCCATTTTTGAGACGTGCTCGGAGGTCTTATAGTTCCAATCTTCTTCTTTGACTTCGATATTGACCCGGACATTTTCCACGCCTGCTTTTTTATCTATTGGTCCGTCGGCTGAGAAGTTATCACTCACATGAATTTTTAGTTCTTTTTCTTCCCGCGGCTTGATGGTGGTGTAGTATTGCTGCATGTTCGTCACCTCGGCCCGGTACTGCGAGTCGTAGAGCGTTACCGAACTTTTTCCCTCAGCCTGGCGTTCGGTGGTGTTATCGAGCGAAGCTTTAACGCTTAGGCTCGTTCCCCATGAGCTGCCTCCGTAGTATCCGCCGTACTCGTCGTAACCCTCAATTTTTT
>CAYHPV010000120.1:0-3564 GCA_964358735.1 uncultured Candidatus Peribacteria bacterium
AATGAAGGCGTTGCAGGCTTGAGCATGTCTTCTGCTTCGACACCGGCAGCGATAACGACGATCTTTGCGGCTTCGTCTCTCTGGAGGTTTGAACCAGGGTTATATTTATCTTTTGTGCCGTCAATGACTCCAGCGTCTGCAAGTTCCGTTACGGCATCGAAATACCATGCGTCCTCCTTGACATCGGAGAAAGCGGAAGCTGCTGACACTACAGAGAGACTAGCCACGATGGCGACGACTGCGAGCGAAGCGATGCTTCGTCGAAGTTTTCGCAGAGTTGTGGAGAAATCCATAGCGAAAGGTTATTAAAAAATAGTATGGAAAGATGTGAGAAGTTTTGCGCGCGAGCCCGAAGGGCGAGCGCGCGGTTGCCGACCTGACTGAAGTCGTATGGCCGGACTTGGTGTTAGGGATGAGACGAAAAGTCTCTCCCGAGTTTCACTGTAGTACAGAGAAACGTTCGTTTGAACATAAAAAAATTGGAAGCATTGAGTTATCCTCTTTCGTGACGCTTCCAGGGCCGCGAAGAGTGTAGTTGAAAAGAAAACTCTCTTGTCTCTAATTTTCAATGAACGGGTGAGATCTTACAAAATCGCTTGTCTCGGTGTTGCCCTTTCGGGTTGATGGTGTGCTCGTTTGGGGCCTTTCGGCTTTGCTTGGGATCAGAAAGATATTCGGAGGAAATGTATCAGAGCTTTGAATCAGAGTCAAATAGTCGATGACTAGTCGTCCTGCTTTGGTCTGGAGGTGGGATTTGCCGCTTTCTGCTTTAATTTCTGATTCAAACCGTACGCCTGTTAGAACTGTTTTTGGAGCAAAACGTTTCACTAATTGACGTGACATTTTTATTTTATATTTTTTAATCTCTTTTTGAGGCTGAGATGGTGATGTGGTCGGGTAGTCGTTTTGGGGAGGTGCGTGGCGGGTTTTGTTGGTTGGTGGCGGGTTTTTGGGATTTTTGGTGTGGTGCGGGGATGGGTGGAGGTGCGCAGGGGGTTTGGATATTCAGATGAGTAGTCGGGGGTGGTTTTTGAGGGTTTTTTGAATAATCGGGTTTTTGCTCTCGTTTAAAGCTGATTATGTGTGATTTTTTGTGATTTTTGGCTGGCTTTCAGCTTTAAACTTTGCTGCGATGCGCCTGATTCTCAGCTTTGGGAGTGCTCGGGGATGTTCTCCGAGTGCCCTGGAGGGTGTTCTGGAATGTCTTGGAGTGCCCTTTGAAATTTGAGATGTGTATACATGTGTACACATGAATACACACCCCTTTTCATCTCTATACCTCTCTCTCCTAATTTTATATGTCCCCGAAGGATATACAAACCGATCAGAGTTTGTTCGGTTCCTTGTTAAATTTTACAAACATCATCGACGAAGAAAGCCTCCTACGTACGTCTTTTGGGTCGACGTTACCAGGTTGGCATTTTTGGGGGCGGGAGGTGTGAATGGAATTCGGGTGCAGGAACGAAATGCGAAAAACGCTTTGCGTTTTTCTGGTGGTGGGCCATGCTGGGATCGAACCAGCGACCTTCTCCTTAAAAGGGAGCCGCTCTACCAACTGAGCTAATGACCCACGGTGAACTTGCTGTCAACTTACGGTGAACGTTCTTGCTATGCGCGGGGTATTTTAGGACTCTCCTTCATCATTATCAAGCAGAAAACTTCCGATGACCATCGCGACCACCGGAAGAAGGAACCAGAGGTTGTAGAAGTCGAGCATTTTTTGGATGAAGGGCGATCCGGAGTTCGCGGCGAGAATGGAGGCGGGGCCGGGCTCGAAACTGCCGGTGATGAACGAGATGCCGGAGATGTACATGAGAATGGTGGAGACGATGAGGGCCGCGCTGAGGAAACCATAAATGCCCGTAAAGAGGACGCGTATGCCACTGGATTTACCTCCATGCGCCTGGACGGAGAAGCTTCCTTTTATCGTGAGAAAAATAAGAAGCGTGACGAAAATCACAATTTTGACGACGATGGCCGCGTCTTTCGGACCATTGAGGCCGACGGTTTCGATCGCTTTCACGAGGGGCTTGGAGTTGACGAGGTACATGTTAAAAAGATTTCCGGCCGCGTCGGCGCCGAGGGCGGAGGCGTAGGATCCCAAAATAATTTTTAATGTGGCATCTTTTCCAAGAATAAAACTATAGGCGATGATGATCGCGAAAAAAACAAGTATGAAGAGGTCCCAGGTGAGTCGAAGATCCATGATGTAAAAGAGGTGAGGGGTGGTGGACTTATACTACTCTCGTGCGAGCTGTTCGTACAATTCTTTTTCTTTTTTTGAAAGTTTTGCGGGAATGACGACCGTGACTTTTACGAGATGGTCGCCGCGTTCTTTACTTTGGAGTTTTTGGATGCCGTACTCTTTGAGTTTGAATATTTTGCCCGAAGCGGTGCCGGCAGGAATTCTGAGGGTGACGTCACCGTAGAGTGTTTTTATCGGTATTTCGCAGCCAAGAACGGCCTGTGGCACGGTGATCTCTTTTTCGGAAAAAATATCGTAGCCATCGCGGAGATAGTCTTTACTTTTTTCTACCGAGAGATGCACATATAGGTCTCCGCTCTCGCCACCGAGTGGACCCGCCTCCCCTTTTCCTGAAACTTTGAGCGTGGATCCGGTGTCGACGCCGGGTGGGATTTTTATGGTGGTGGTGTCGGTGCGTTTGTGGCGGCCCGTCCCCTGGCATTTGGTACATGTTCTTTCCGGAACCTGTCCACGACCTTCGCAGGTGTCGCAGGGGCGTTGGGTGGCGATCTGTCCGAACATGGTTTGGCGGATGGCGCGAACTTCTCCGGCGCCAGAGCATGTTTTACAGGTGGTGATTTTTGCGCCTGGTTCCGCGCCGTTGCCTGCGCATCTCTCGCAGCGTTCGAGTTTATTGATGACGAGCTCTTTTTCCGTGCCGAAGACCGCTTCGTCGAAGCGGAGTTTGAGGGTGGTTTCGATGTCGTTCCCGCGGAAGGGGCCGGTGCGGCGGCGGCCGGTGCTTGAGTTACCACCTCGTGATCCTCCAAAAAAAGATTCGAAGATATCGCCGAGATTTCCAAAATCCGCGCCACCGACATTGACGTCGTACCCGCCGAATGGGTTTCCGCCACCGAAAGGGTTTCCGGCGCCGCCGTAGGCGGCGCCGGGCCCTGCTCCATTTTGTCCCGGTACCGCTCCGGTTTGATCGTAGTAATTTCGCTTCTCCTTATCCGAGAGCACTTCGTACGCCTGACTCAGCTCTTTGAATTTTTCTTCTGATGCCTTATTCCCCTTATTTTTATCGGGATGATGCTCAAGCGCGAGCTTTCGGTAGGCTTTTTTTATATCCTGTTCATTCGCGTCTTTTTTTACGCCAAGGGTGTCGTAGAGGTTTTTCATGCTCGGATATTATACAGCAGACCCTTACTTGTGTCGCCATAAAAATTATGGTACAAAGATGCAGCTTCGATTTTGCGCCGCGTTCGTCTAACGGTTAGGACGCCACCTTCTCAAGGTAGTAATAGGAGTTCGATTCTCCTACGCGGTACCACAGGCTACTGATCGAAGTACATCATAAACTCGGCTGGATGCGGACG
>CAYHPV010000121.1:0-3528 GCA_964358735.1 uncultured Candidatus Peribacteria bacterium
ATAAAGGTCTTGGTGAAATGAACCCCGAGCAGCTCTGGGAAACCACCATGGATCCATCTGTTCGTACCATGCTTCGTGTCACGATTGACGATGCTGAGCGCGCCGATAATGTCTTTGATACCCTCATGGGCGCCGAAGTCGCCCCTCGTAAGAAGTTCATCCAGGCCCATGCGAAGAGCGTGAAGAATTTGGATATATAGTGGTCTAGGTCTATTGAATACCCTTTTCCCACTCATTCAGTTTTTTCCACATGAGAGCAATGAGTTCTTCTGTTTTCCCTTCTGCTTTTTCATATGATCCCGGTCCGAAGAAATGTCCAAGAGCACTTCTTGGGTGCCTCTTTGAGGCTTTTTTTATTTTTCGAACGAGATAGTCCTTTACACCTCGTTTTCCCGATGTAATTTCCTCATGTATTTCTTCCTGTTTTCTTCTGAATTCTTGAATCATTTCACGAAATTGTATTTCAAATGGAGAGCCAATCCGTGGCGCTTGTGGATTATTTGCAATTATTTCTGGTATAAAAAAATCTAATTTTTTTTGGCTAAGAAATTCTACATGTATCCAGGTAAAATGTTTGCCAACGAGTACTGCGTTATCGGATTCTTGCATTGCCCTCGCTACCATTTCCTCAAATAATTCCTTGAGTGCGAGTTCTAGATGTTCTTTTTGAACTTCGGGATTTTGCTGGTATTCTTCCTCCCAGGATCGAACTTCGTCGGTGATAATTTCCTCAAGTGATACCATAGTTTCCTATTTTACATTTTTTAATATTTTTGTCAATATACGTGTGAAAAATAAAGCTGGAAAATTTCCTAGGAAATTTTTTGAAGCTGAATATTCGAGATGATGCCTGATTGATGGTGGGTATATTTCTTCAATCTATTAAATCTTTCTTGACAATGATCCTCGTTTTGCTAGACTGAGCCAGCTTTAATTATCAAATTTCCATGGCTATTACTGTTGTTAAGAATCCGAAGGAGTCACCTGAACGTCTGATTGGACGGTTTAATAAGAGGGTGCAGCAGAGTCGAGTTATTGTGACGCTCAAAGCTAAACGATACCGAAGTAAGAAGCCGAGTGAGCGAAAACAGCGGAGTGCTGCGCTTATGCGGGTGAAGTATCGAAAAATGAAGGAGAAGGCGAAGTTTGCTTAAGGAATGATACAAGGCTCTTGGGTTCAAGGGCCTTTTTTGAATGTTTTATTCTGTTTGGTTTTTTTATGACGATTGGAGAACTTCTTCGGGTAGGGGAGCAGGGTATTGCCCATCGGTCTGCAGCTCGACTGGAGGCGGAGGTCTTGCTTGCCTGGATCCTGGATATCTCGAAAGAACAACTTTTTTGTTCATATGAACAGGGGCTTACCGAAGATACGGTTTTGAAGTTTCAGGAGTATGTTTCAGATTTGGCTGATGGACGACCGCTCGCGTATATCATAGGGGAGCGAGAGTTTTATGGGTTGCCATTTTATGTGGATGAGCGGGTGCTGATTCCGCGTCCGGAGACGGAGTGGTTGGTGGAGAAAGCGATTGGGCTGGCAGGGGAGCGGGAGAAAAATCGTACCGATTTTTCCATTGTCGATGTGGGTACGGGGTCCGGGGCTATCGGACTGAGTATTGCCCATACGCTTCCTGAGGCTTCTGTTATTTTGGTGGATATTTCTTCTGAGGCGCTGGAGGTGGCGAAGAAAAATTGTGAGAGACTCGGGCTTGCGTCTCGGGTGGATATTTTTGAGAGTGATTTGCTGGGGACGGTTCTTGATCGATCTTTTGATATCGTGGTTGCGAATTTGCCTTATATTGGTCAGGAAAAAAATAGATTTATTGCTGCCGATGTGGAGAAGTATGAGCCATATGTGGCCTTGTTTGGAGGACATGATGGACTTCAGTTGTATACAAAATTGTTTCAACAAATAGGGGAGATGAAGGTTGCGCCGAAATATCTGCTTGGAGAGTTCGGTTTTGCCCAGAGTGCGGCGTTGCAGGAGTTGTTGGATACTTTTTTTGTTCAAAAAGGCGGAACGGCTCGAATTTTTCAGGACTTGGCCGGTATTGATCGTTATTTCATTGTCTCTCTTGAGGGTTTACCTCTATAATGCCGGTCGACTATGATTGATAAACTCAAAAAACTTTCTGATGAGTACGCTGATCTTCAGGAGCAGCTGATGGTGCCCTCGGTTTCTTCCAATCCCTCTGAACTGAAGCGCATTGGACAGCGACTTGGTCAGCTTGAGAATGGTAAAAATCTCTACGATGAGTATGTGAAAGTAGAGAGAGTTATTGCTGATTCAAAAGAAATTTTGAATAGCGAGAACGATGCCGATATGCGTGAGTTCGCTAAACAAGAGCTATCTGCTGCGGAGGCTTCTATGGAGATACTTATGGGACGCATTAAACTCGAGCTCATCCCGAAAGATCCCAATGACGCGAGAAACTGTATTATCGAAATCCGTGCGGGCGTGGGAGGGGAGGAGGCTGCCCTTTTTGGGGCTGAGCTTGGGCGTATGTACATCAAGTGGGCCGAAAATAATGGCTACAGTGTTGAGCTCATGAGTCAGTCGGAGGCGAGTGCCGGTGGGGTGAAAGAAATGATTTTCAAAATTACCGGCAAAGGGGTCTATGGGAAAATGAAGTATGAGTCTGGGGTTCATCGTGTCCAACGTATTCCTTCTACGGAGGCGCAGGGGCGTATCCACACCTCGACGGCTTCAGTGGCGGTGTTACCCGAGGTGGAAGATCTGGATATTGATATTCGCGATCAGGACTTGCGTATTGATGTGTACCGTTCCGGTGGCTCGGGTGGACAGAGTGTGAATACGACTGACTCGGCTGTCCGCATTACCCATATTCCGTCGGGCGTGGTGGTGGCGTGTCAGGATGAGCGCTCGCAGCTGAAAAATAAAAACAAGGCGATGTCGATTTTACGAGCCCGCATCTATGCCCACGAAGAGGAGAAAAAACAGAAAGAGCTCGGCGAAAATCGCCTCGCTCAGATCGGTAATGCCGACCGCTCTGACAAGATTCGTACCTATAACTTTCCGCAAGACCGCGTCACCGATCACCGAATTAAAGTCAGTTGGAGTAATATTCCGGGCATTATGATGGGCGACATCAATCACATCATGGATGCGATGGCCGCCAGCGATCAGTCGCAGATGCTGCAGGGTGGGGATGAGAATGAGGCGTAAAAAGCTAGGCCAGGGAAAATAGCACTGTAAACTAAATTGGTGTCTACAATCTCTCTTTTTTGTTATGCTCCAGCCACAAACTAACCTTTTTATTCATGGCAAGGCAAACATGTACACATTGTGGAAGTGGAAAGATAAAAAAAATATGGTGGCAGAAGAAGAAAATGTAATGCGTGCGGACATACGTTTAGGATCGATAAAAACATTACCAAGAAGATAAGAAAAGCAGCAGAGCAGTGGATTCTCGATCGCAGTACCTTTGCGAGGATACGGGATAAAACAGGCTATTCCAAGATGGGCAAATGGAAGCAGGTTCAACAATATGGTGAGCATATCACGTCACC
>CAYHPV010000122.1:0-3483 GCA_964358735.1 uncultured Candidatus Peribacteria bacterium
CACCACCAGTCACGGTCTCGGTCGCTAGCCGCTCTCATCAAAAAATTAAGTCCAAGCACGAACTGATAGCCGACAAGGAGTGCCCGGAGTGCAAAGGCCAGGTTCAGATCGCCGAAGGCTGCATGCTCTGCCTCAGCTGTGGATTTTCAGCTTGCAGCGTATAGCCTTGCATTTTAGTTAAAACATGATACAATAACAAACCTCGGGGTAAAAATCCGGGGTTTGTCGGCTTTTATCAGCTTCAAGACCATAAAATAATCCCCAAATGGCAGGAAAAGGAATCAACACGGCAAAAAACTACGATGATGAACTCGATCAGGACCAAGATCAAGAAGGTCAGCTTCAGAGTCACCATCTCAAGAGCATCGCGGGAGGTAAAATGGACGCCCAAACCGCCCTCACGGAAGACAAAGACTTCAAAGCGATCTACATGGATGCGCGAAAGCAGCTCATGAAAAATGGAACCACGCTCAGCGAAGAAGAGCGAAAGGCCTTTGAGGAAAAACTTCTGATTGCCAGTGACAAACGGGATCCAAAAAAACTGGAGGCCATTCGAAAAAATATCACCACGACCGTCGATGAGACGCATAAACTCACCGCAGCCTACTTCGGCGAACTCGAGCGCCACAAAGATCTCTTCGGTAAAGACACCTCAAAAAACGTCGACACCCTCGAAGAGTACAAGCAGGCCTTCAAAAAGCAGGAGCTGAAAAGTAAAAAAGAGTGGAGCACCAAACTCCAGGACGAAATAAAATCCCTAAAAACCATTCGAGAAGATCTCATACGAACGGTTGGCGAAGGAAAAGAGGCGGAAGCTTACATGGATCAGTTCAATAAGCTCCGCCGCCACGAAAAGCGCGAGTATCTCAAGGAAATAAAAGACCTGGTAAAACAATTCACTGAGGTGGCGGAAACGTTCAAGAAATCAGGTCTCTACAGTCCCGAAGAGCTCAAACACATGACGACGCGATTTCGCGAAGCGCCCATTGATAAGCAGAAAAAAATGCTCGCCGAGTACCAGGAGGACGCAAAAAGCGACTCCATCAAAACCGTCCAGCAAACCTTCAAAAAGTTTTCACCAAAGATGCAGCAAAAGCATGAAGAAACGCTGAAAAAAGCACGGGGACTCAAGGCAAAAAAAGAGGTTATCAGTGGAATGAAAGGAGAACTGAGAGAAACGCTCATCAAGCTCTGGCAAAACTCAAAATTTCAGAGTCAGAAAGAAAAAAGCTTCATCGTCTCAAGCATCGAAAAAGAAGAAAATCCTGAAATGCTCGAAATGTTCATCAAGAGTTTCGGAAAAGTGGAAGATACCATCAAGGGCTTCGCAAAATCCTACGAAAAAACACCTCCAAATGTGCAAGCCCAGTACGACTTTTGGAATAGTGACTACTCGGAGAAAGAGCGAATTTCCAAAGAGTGCACTGAGCATATGGACAAGATCGGCAAGTGGAATAAGAAACTCGATGACACCGTCAATAAGCGCCATATCAGCTCCATTAGCGCCGAAAAGTATCGCATCCAATTTGAAAAACTCAGCCTGAGAGATAAAGATGCCGCTCTCAAAAGCTCCACACTCGACGATCCGCGACGTGCCAAAACACTTCAGCGATTTGAAAATCAAAACAAAATTCCAAAAGAGACACAAGATCAGCACAAGCAGTTTTACAATATGCGTCTCGAAGACCGAATCAAACTCGTCGATGAACTCGAGGGAACCATTGATAAAAAAGCGCAGCTTCAGGTGGACTGGACGAAGAAACTCGAGAATATGGTAGAAGACAGACTCCTCTCACCAGAGAGCGTTGAAGCCTACGAAAAAGAGTTCGATGAACTGGAGACAACCGAAGAGATGAAAGAGATGCTGGGTAAATCAGATCTCGAGGATCCACGTCGAAAAAAAGTTCTCGAGACCTTCGATAAACTTCCAGATGCCACCAAGAAAAAATGGGAACAAAAATTTTACAACCAGGATCTTACGGATCGCATCGAAACCCTCAAGCAAGTGCTTCCAGACGGAGGCTTACAGCTCGAGCTCAGTCTTTCAAGCATGGATGCCGCCAAAAAACTGACCGACAATCTCGAACAGGAGACAGAACTCAAGGCCTATAGGGAAATGGCCGAAACCTTTGATAAAGCACATAATCGAAAAGCGGAGATAGAAATTCGCGAAAAAATTCTGAAACTCAAGCCTGACGATGAGGCGAATCAGGAGCGGCTCGAAGAGCTCAGAATGATGGAAAATCCAGACAGTCAGTTTGTGGGAGAGATGCTAAGTGTCGTACGCGCACAACCCGGAATGCAAGAAGAGCTCATGAAAAATAAAATACTCTTTGAAATCGCCGATCGCGCACACTCACACGAAGTCCACAGCAAGATTCAGGGAATGGAAGGGCGTGCAGCCGCAAACGACAATACGGAAATGGGAAACGTTTCTGGGCAGATTTTTGCCTACACGGATGGAGAACAGATGCTCGACAAGCGCACCGGAAAGGCAAGAGATGTGCAGATCTGGGACGAAAGAGATTTTCAGGCAAGCAATGTTGCACAACTCCAGGAGCACCGTCACATGTTCAAAGCCGATGGTCAGGACATCGTGAACACGCCAGGAAATCTCGGCCACTACGGCGTCAGAGACAAAACTGGAAAAGAGATGAAGGGCGAAGAGCTCGTCAAATACAAGATGGAAAAAGCAACCAGACTCGCAGAAGTCATCCTCTTCAAAGGCAGCAAAGGTCAGATCAAAGGACGACCAACTCCGGAAGTGGTAGCTGAGGTATTGAAGGCGATGGATGAGGGTGATGGCTTGGAACTGGCCGCGTAACGGTAAAAAAATAGGGCAAGCAAACCATAATACCCGAGAACCACCTCGGCACTCATTGGAGGTACTTCAATAACGGCACCTGGAAGATTCGCAAAAATATGAAGCAGTGAAAATCCCTGCTCAATAAGAAGGGCAACAAAAATGCCAAAGAGTGAGGCAATCCAAACGCTCAGAAAACTCAAAACAAAAATACCACTCGCAGCCATCATCATAAAAGGCACGGTTGGAACAAAAATAACATTCGTGACGAGACCAATGAGTGAAAGTTTTTGAAAAGAAAAAAGAACGGGCAAGGTGAGAATGTAGACGGCGAGCGTTGAGGTAAAAAGCGATAAGATGGCAACTGAAGTGTTATTGGTAAGCCGAAAAATCGCCACGCATGTTTCTTGAAGCAACGGTCCCAAAAAAGCTACGCCAATCGTCGCAAGAAATGAAAGTTGAAAGCCTCGATCATGGAGAAGAACGGTGGGGTTCCACAAGACCATCAGCACGGCGGTCCACAAGAGAGCAAGAAACAGTTCCCGTTTCCTCCCCGATGCCAAGGCAAAGACCGTAAAGAAACCCATGAGCGCAGCACGAACGGCCGAGGCACTCATCCCAACGAAGATCAAAAAAATCACCAGAAAAAGCGTCGTTGGAAGAAGTTTCCATCTTCGTGG
>CAYHPV010000123.1:0-3457 GCA_964358735.1 uncultured Candidatus Peribacteria bacterium
CATGCTACAATACACCCAATGATCACCCCCGAAGACCAAAAATTCCTCGAACTTCTCGATAAAGAAGAGCCAAAAGCCCACTGTCTGCGTGCGAAAATCAGCGCGCTCTTTGCCAAAGATGGGAAAGTCCTCGTCCAACACAACAACGACTGGCATCAGGAATATAACTGCAGCAAAATCGGCTGCATCCGAAACCAGATGAACATTCCTTCGGGTCACCAACGAGAAATCTGCTACGGCGTCTGCGCCGAACAGTGGTGTCTCGCCCTCGCAGCAAAAGATGGAATAAATCTCGAAGGCTCAACCCTCTACGTCACCAAACATCCCTGCCGCATCTGCGCGAGCATGGTTTCAATCGCCGGCATTAGCCGCGTCGTCTATCAGGAAGGGTATCCGATTGTCATGGAACAGTTCGATATTTTCAAATCGAAAGGCATCAAAGTAGAACAGGGGCCGAATACAGAATACAAAGATCCAGAAGCCAGCAAGTCACACTCGATTTAAGAAATTTGCCATACGTAAGAAAAGTCGCATAAAGGTCTGCACGTGCAGACCTTAAGAAAATAACACCATATGTCTAAGCAGCTTTTTCTCTCCATTGTCATCCCTGCCTACAACGAAGAAAAGTATATTGGGGCATGTCTTAATTCGCTGGAAAAACAAACCTATAAAAATTTTGAAATAATTATCGTCGATAACGCATCAACCGACGACACGGCAAAGATCGTAACATCGCGCAACGCAAAAAATATCCGCCTCGTTCACGAACCAAAAAAAGGCATCGCGCATGCCCGTAAAAAAGGCTTTGCAGAGGCAAAAAACGAGATCATCATCTCAACCGATGCCGACTGCGCCTTTCCAAAAAATTGGCTCAAAAAAATCGCAACACACTTCAAAAACAAAAAAATTATCACGGTCTACGGACCAGGAATTTTGCAATATGAATCACCATCTCAGCGCGCCATCTCAAAATATGCATTCCTACTTTTTCTCAAACTCAACGACCTCCTGAACAAAAAAAATATCTGCGGATTCAACTTCGCGGTAAGAAAATCTGCCTATGAAAAATCAGAAAAATTCGACACCACCCTCTCGATGGCCGAAGATGTGATCCTTGGCCTCTCACTCAAAAAACAGGGCAAGATCCTGCTCGACACCTCCCTCGAAGTTTACGTCTCGCCTCGACGCTTCAAAAAGAGCTCAATCAAGACCTTTAGCACCTACGCCAAATCATACATCCAGACACTCTGGCTCCACCAAAAACCAAAAAATCACTTCGAAGATATCCGATAATCACACCAAAAAATGCGCATCGCCATGTTCACCGACGTCTTTCCGCCCTCCGTCAACGGAGTTGCCTCGTCAATCCTTCTCCTGAGCAAAGAGCTCGTAAAACGCGGCCACTTCGTAAAAATTTTCACACCTCGAATAAAAAATAATCGCCTCACGAAAAAAAACCTCGAGGGCATCGAAGTCTCCTACTGCAACGCCATTCCAAGCCTCATCTACCCCGACATCAAGCTCGGACTCCCCTTCTACCCAAACACCGTCTATCAGCTCATGAAAGACAATATCGACGTCGTCCATTTTCACACACCCATCATGATGGGCGCCGCAGGGATCTTCGCCGCAAAAATGCTGAAAAAACCAATCGTCGGAACCTTTCATACCTATTTCATGGAGCCGGAATATCTCAAAGTTCTTGGACTCAATATTATGGGAAAAACGGTAGAAAAAATGCTCGTCAAGCTCGGCTGGAAATACGCCAACCTCTATTATAACAGTGCCGACATCATCACCACGCCAACGGAAGGCACACGCCGCGCGCTCATCCAGTACAAAATTAAACGTCCAACGATCACCATCACCAACGGTATCCGCACGCCAACCCTGGCAAAAACCGAACTGACAAAACACCATCTCAGCTCAACGCTCCTGTACGTGGGAAGACTCAGTAAAGAAAAAAATCTTGAAATAGTCATCGAGGCGCTCGCGCTCGCCCACGCTACAGCAGCAGTGTCCCTTGGGAACAAAAAAAATCCTAAACTCAAACTCGTCATCGTCGGAAGTGGCCCAATGGAAAAAAATCTCAAGAAACTCGCCATCAAAAAACATCTCCAGAAATACATCACATTCAAAGGCGCCATTCCTTTTGAAAAACTTCACAACTCCACGATCTACACAAAAGCAGCCCTCTTTATTACCGCATCCACCTCAGAAACACAGGGTCTCTCCATCGTGGAAGGCATGTCTTACGGACTCCCCGTCATCGGCGTGGCAAAACGCGGGGTCGCCGAACTCATAAAAAATAATGGCATCCTCTGTAAAACAGCCAGCAGCAAAGAACTCGCAAAAAATATCCTCACCATCATCGCAAACCCGCAGCTCGCAAAAAAAATGTCTCAAGAATCACTGAAGCTCTCAAAAAAATATGCGATAGAAAACGTCGCCTTGGCATTTGAAAAACTCTACGCAAAATTGATGAACAAAAGATCCGATCACAAAGTAACAAGGAAAGTATAGCGTCTTCCATGCGTCGCTAAAATGCACTTGCGCAAGTCTAATAATTCTTGTATAGTCGCACCTTACTTTGTAAAGTTACCCTATGAATAAGCCATCATCTTCAGCTTCAGGATCAGGTAGAAACAGACTTGCTGCGGCAGCTTTAGCAATGGCTGGAACTTTTGGTGCCAATAATGCCCAGGCTGAATCAGAGAAGCACAAAGGAGTGATGATGGCGGTAGGTATGGAAGCGAAGGAAACCCATGGCTATGTGCTCGATGTCATGTATAACAAAGATAATCCGGCGAATTCGAAGGTTACGGCTGGGATGGCGTTTGAGGATGTGAGTTCCTTTGATAAACAGAGAAGTTTTGTTCGTTTTTTTTCTGGTCGAAGTCTATTTTCAAAGGAATATGCAAAAAAAGTAGTCGCTATTGGTCAAACCAGTCTTCAAATTTACCACGATTCTGGTACTGAAGATAATAAAAAAACACCCGATCTTTTACTCGATCCATCAAAGGTAGAAAATTTTTCACTAAATGACGCACTTTATCCATCTATAGCATCAACGGCTGATAAAGGGCAGGTTATTGCCATTGATCTTGCGAGCAGCGATATCCTCATAACCTATGATATCGATAAAGATGCTGCTGGAAGGGTAATTGGATTAGGGCTGAAGAAAAAAACAGATATTAGTAAAGAAATAGCGGCATTTGATGACTACAATGATCGTGTCTGGAGAAATAAGCATGTACTTGTCTATAGAATAGATGGTACGACAACAAAAGATACGGAGTATGGCATTCAGTTACGGAAGAAAGACACACAAGGGGAGTGGAAACTAGTTTATGATAAAAAAATACAAGAACCGATTGAGATTTGGAGTGCTGACGATATTTTCCCCATCATCGATGCTCCAAACGGTGGCGCGGAAATGAGTATCAAAAATCCAATA
>CAYHPV010000124.1:0-3407 GCA_964358735.1 uncultured Candidatus Peribacteria bacterium
GGAGTACGCACGCGTTGGACGTCCAGGAAAGTTCCACACAGCATCAGGCGAGGGAAATGGATATGAGTTGCACGTCGAAAAATCAGGAATAAGCGGCCACCGCATCGTAACCCTCAGTCAGGAGCAACTCACGCAAAAAGAGATTCAAATCCAAAAAGCAACGCCCGATGAGATACAGAGAAAGAAATTTGCATTTGAAGACATAGAGCAGTTAGCAACGACTGCAGACACAAGAGAAAGAATAAAAAATCTATAATTAGGCTATTTCACCGCCTTCCACATCAGATCAAACGCCATCTTCTGCGTCTGCGCAATGAGGGGGCTTTCGATGAGCACGGCGATCCACTCGACACCATAGGAGACGAAGGCCACGCTATCACCAAAGACAAAATTGTCCGTCTGGAAGCTGCACCACTTCGGCAGGACCTTCCACTGATGATTTGGATTTTTGATTTTCCTAATATAACTCTTGGTCATCGGCCCATCGACGATCAGCTCACGAATATGCAGTTTTTGCTTTTTACTATTCTCGAGAAACGTCTCAACCTCTTGGGGAATAGTATCGAATGCCGTCGCAGGATTAAAATAACAATCAAATGACTCATTGTTGAGAATTTGATTGAGAAGGGTCGTCACCTCCTCCTTCCCCTGAAAAAACTTCACCCGAGGCTTGGTGAGGGACGGGTGCTGGAAATTCTCGAGCACGGGAAGCATATCTCGCAAATTGATAATGCTCTGCTCGAGCTTCTTTTTTTGCTGCTCCTGAAGCGTAAGAAGACGCTTCGGCTCAGTCGCCTGAAAGTACCGAACCCGACCACGACGAAACTCCGTCACGAGCCCCTTTTCAGCAAGTTTTGTGAGGATATTGTACAGGTTCGTTCGCTTCATATGTCCCCGGAGCGCAATCGTACTCACGGGCGCACTTCCAAGTTCCAGGAGAAGAAGAAAGGTATCAACCTCATGTGAAGTCAATCCGAGCTGGCGCAACATCGATCGAGGATCATTGATCATAATATGGAGAAAAATGTTTCACTGTCAATTTAACATGACAGTCATATTATAGCTCAAAAACAAAGCAAAAACAAGATAATACATACAATATTCAAGGATGATTGACAGACAAAATCTTATGTCGTAGAGTAGAATAGAAACTTGCGCAACAGTATATATTTTTTCAACCTCTCAATATGGAAACACCGAACCATTCACGTCTTATAGGGCCAGACGAAGCCAGAGAAATACTCGGTAAAAACTTCATAGGTCCTGAAATCGTAGAAGATGCCTACGACGTAAAAATTGACCCAACCAGGCTCAGGGCGCTCCCATTTCGTATGACGCTGCAGGAAGCCATAAACGCAGCTGAACTCGGAAATACAGTTCACCTCGCTCTTGATCAACTTGGCAATGGTCAACCAATGACCATCCAGGAACTCAATAAATGGGTATGGACAAAACCTGAAAAATTCCAGGAATTACATACGTGGATGAGACACATGCATCGAAATAAATTCCGTGCAGAAATGGATAGGGAAACGGGTAGAACAGGAGCCATGAATATATCGTTCCAACAGAGATTTGCCAACATACCAGATAGATTTGAATGGAGACAAACATCACCGGTACCAATAGCGCAAATAGATGAAGAACGATTCTTGGCACATACGGACAGATTGATTGATTATATAAGAGATAGAATTTATAAGAACCTAGGACTGCCAAAAGAATATAAAGAAATGATCGAGGAGTACGATGAAAAAAAATCGAAAATTCAGGACACAATCAATGAATCGGATGATCAGAGCCGAAAAGCTTATAGCAGAACAAAGGATATTGAACTAAGACAGGAACAAAGAGACGCACACGAAAATGAAGGAGGAAGGCTAATGCGCGAAGCAAACGATATGGCAGTAAAACTGGGTATCACAAGACATCTACGTCCAAGCGCCATGAATCTCGCGCAATATATTGCCACATTGAACAGCATCGGTATGCGACCATTTGGGACCGAAACGGGCATCTGGACATCAACTCAAGACGACGACCACAACATTTTGGGTTGTACATACGCAATGGGAATGCGTGGTTTACGTGAATTTGATGTAACAAGAGGTGATAATAACAGAACAGTGTTCTCGCGAAGCCTTTCATATCCACCGAAAGCTGAGTAGTTTATAATACATATACTAACCTAAAATAATATGATGACCAACTGTAAGAAATGTGCCGCGCCATTCACTATCACCGACGACGATCTCGCATTTCTTGATAAAACTGCACCGATATTTAATGGCGTAAAACAGAGCATTCCGCCACCGACACTCTGCCCGACGTGTCGCCAAATTCGCAGACAGTCACATATCAATCAAATCAACCTCTACAAGCGTAAGTGCGACAAAACAGGAAAAGATATTCTTTCGAACTATCATCCATCACTCCCCTACAAGGTTTACAACCAGGAAGACTGGTGGAGTGATGACTGGGATGCGCGCGATTATGGACAGGATTATGATTTCAATAAGCCATTTTTTGAGCAATACAGAGAACTCTTTTTGAAAGTCCCCCGCCCAAGCCTCTTTACCGGATTTCGCTACGACGAAAACTGCGACTACACCAACTACGCCGGAAAAAACAAAAACTGTTATCTATTATTTGATTCAGACTACTGCCGAGATACCTACTACTCATATAGCGCGAATCACACGATAAACTGTCTGGACAACTATCGCTCACGTGAGTGTGAACTTTGTTACGAAATTGTCGACTGCAAAACATGTTACAACTGCGCCTTTGTATCAAACTCGTCACAGTGCTCAGACAGCGCATTTCTCGATAACTGCGAAAGTTGCAAAAACTGTTTCATGACATTTAATGAGCAACGAAAGGAGTATTTTATTTACAATCGTCAGGGAACGAAAGAAGAGTATGAAGCGCTTATGGCTGAGCTGAAATCAGGGGAAAATATTGAAAAATTTAAAAAAGAATTTGCCGAACTAAAGAAAAAATATCCAAAAAAATATATGCATGGGATTCAAAATGAAAATGCAACAGGCGACTATATTTACAACTGCAAAGATACCTATGAATCATTCGACTGCAACGAAGTACGTGAGGGAAAATATCTCTACCAAACCTTCGGATCAGACATAAAGGATTCGCGAGATTGTGATGAAATAGGCGACTTTGCAGAACTCGTCTACGAAAGTTCCAACAGCGGATACAAAATCCAGAATATTCTTTTTAGTATCAACACATTGGACAACAATACCAACATCATCTACTCCAACCACTGCCACTACAGCGCCAATCTCTTCGGCTGCATCGGTCTGAAACGCAAACAGTTTTGCATTCTCAATAAGCAATACACGAAGGAAGAATATGAAGAACTCGTACCAAAAATCATTGAGCAA
>CAYHPV010000125.1:0-3391 GCA_964358735.1 uncultured Candidatus Peribacteria bacterium
CAACCTCCACCTACCAGGGGGAGGAGTATTGCTATTCCCTCCCCCATGAGGGAAGGGAAGGTGGGGTCTGCCATCGAACAACATATTGCCTTTCCATCAGCCAACATAGGAACCTCCGACTGGTCAGTCCTCGAAGGTGATGAATATAAGACAAGCCGCTGGGATACTCGACCAAAATTCGCGCACTACTCGCCGACGCATCTTCTCCTCACCAATATCCTCTGGGATCATGCTGACATCTACCCGACCGAGGCATCCTATACTGCTGTCTTTCGGGATCTCGTCCGGGCAGTCCCGGATGACGGCCTCATTGTCGCCTGCAATGAAAACGAAAAACTCGCTGAACTCACGAGCGATGCGCCGTGCTATGTCCGTACCTATGGCAGGAAGGACGCTGATTTTATCTACCACGATGTAGCGCAAACCGCTGGCGGACTCGCCTTCTCGATCACGCATCGTGAACACACGTACCCCATCGAGAGCCGACTTCTCGGAGAATTCCAGGCAGCGAACCTGACCGGTGCCTTCACGCTTGCCCTACACATAGGTATTCCAGCAGAAAAAATTATCGAATCAATCGCAAGTTTCCCAGGCATGAAACGGCGGCTCGAAAAACGTTACGACGGTGCCATGACCATCTTTGATGATATCGCTCACTCTCCTGCCAAAGCGAAAGCGACGCTTGAAACTCTCCGTCAGATGTATCCAAAAAACAAAATTATCGCAGTTTTTGAACCGAATACCGGCAACCGCCAACCAGAAGCCATTTCAGGCTATGATCATGCGTTCGCTGCGGCGAATGCTGTCATGATTCCAGAGTTGACAAAAATCAAACAGGACAAAAACAGCGTCCGGGAACCTTTCAGCGGCCGTGACATTCGAAACTTCATTGCCAAAACCCACCCGAATGCCTGGAACTGCGCGGACGATCAGGAGTTAGTGGACGTAATCTATAAAGAACTGACACTCGGGGATGTCGTCGTGTTCTTAGGCTCGCATGGGTTTCGCGGTATGATTGAAGCACTAGTGAGGAAATTAGAAAATAGAAAATAGAAAGTAAAAAATAAAATGACAATTGTCCAAATCCGTTTCTACTTTCTATTTTCTACTTTCTATTTTCTCAATATGAGGATTCCCCAGCAAGCCAAACGTGTTTTCAAAGGAGAAATCTTTGACGTGTACCAGTGGCAGCAAACAATGTATGACGGGTCACACGAGACCTTCGAGATGCTGAAGCGTCCTGATACGGTGCAGATCGTCCCGACCGTCGGCGATCGCGTTCTCGTCTCATTCGAAGAGCAGCCGAATCGTCCGGAGCCGTTTTATACGCCGTTCGGCGGCCGGATAGACGCGGGTGAAGAGCCGCTCACGGCGGCAAAACGCGAACTTCTCGAAGAGGCCGGCATGATCAGCGACGATTGGGAGCTCTGGTTCACCAGCCAGCCAACGGGAAAAATCGAATGGCTGATATATTTTTTCATCGCCCGCAACTGCAAAAAAATCCAGGCGCAAACTCTTGACCCGGGTGAGCGGATCACCGTGAAAGAAGTCCTGTTCGAAGAATTTTTAGAGATCGCGCTCCGCAACGACTTTCGCGGCCGAGAGCTCACCATGGAATTCATGAAAATGAAACTCGAGCCGGGTAGGCTCGAGGAGTTTAAAAAAAGAATTTTTCAGAAATAATTTTCAAATCACTTCCCTTCATCCACCACTTCGGCCGCAACCTCAGACCCATCCATGTTCGTCACGAGAAGTGAAATACCACACACATTACACTCAATCACTTGATCTTTTGCCAAATTGTGGTATGATGAGAGATCAACATCATTTTTGCATTCCGGGCAAGTAAGATGCATAGGAGCATGTTAAGACTAATACCAAAAACAGTATACCAAAGCCGGAAAAAGTTTCAAGCCGTATGAAAACGCCGCAACAATCCTACCCCGAACTCGCTGCCGCCCTCGGCGTTCCTGAGCTCTACCTCAAACGGGAAGATCTCCACCCCTACGGCTCGCACAAAGGCCGCTCGATCCCGCACATGGTCAAAACGTATTTCAAGATGGACGGAATCCGTGATTTTGTTATTTCTTCGTCGGGCAATGCCGCATTGGCTTCGGTCCATGCCGTGCTCCAGCACAATAAAAATAATCCGGGGAAGGAAATCGCGCTCAAAATTTTTATTGGAAAGAAGATTGAACCTACAAAACTCAAATGGCTGCATTCCAAAAGCCAATCCGACCATCGAATCACCGTGGAACAGGTTGACAATCCAAAACAGCAGGCCTTTCTGATCGATAAGGCCGGCTCGGCCAAATACCTCCGCCAATCAACCGACGACATCGCGCTCGAAGGCTACCATCAGCTAGCCGACGAACTTGTCAAAATTCAAAATCTCGAAGCCGTGTTTATCCCGACGTCATCAGGCACAACCGCACAAGCCCTCGGCGAGGCGTTCGAGGCCATGGGGCGGAAAATCCAGATTCACATTGTCCAAACCACCGCCTGCCACCCGATGGCTGAAGTCTTTCTTCAAACCTCCCCCCTCGTCCCGCCGCAGCGGGATCCCGCCATGGCGGTGATAGGGGGGAGCGGGAGGGGGGTTACGGGGTCAATCGCCTCCGCCATCGTCGATCACATCGCCCACCGCAAAGAGAAGGTTCTTGAGAGTATAAAAGCGAGCGGCGGCTCTGGTTGGATTGCTGGCGACGAGGATATCCAGGCAGCATTGAATCTTGTCCGAAAAAAAACTGGCCTCGTCATCTCTCCGAATAGCGCGCTCTCTGTTGCCGGCGCGAACCAAGCAGTGCAAACCGGCTGGAATTTTAGCGGTAGCGCGGCATGCCTCATTACCGGACAATAATCCGCACTGTGCCAAAAAGTGCTATACTTTCTGTGCACAGAGAGAAAGTGTGATTGCCCAAAGGAAGGAGCGGACGACCCCAGCATATTGAAACATCCAGTTTCATATGTGGGCTTGCTGTCCACTTTTCTCCCTGTGCATTCTCTATTTGCTTTACCTTTAGTTATTTGGTAGGCTGGTGCCGCACGGCAGGAAGACGAGGAATTTACCTCTGCTTCTTCGCTCTTCTATGGACGTCGTAGTTCCCAGCCCAGGGTGGACTGTTCCAGAGAGCGAGGTTGCCAAACTTCTTGCCGTGCAACTTACTCATCCTTCAGCCACCGGTGCTGTGTCGGCTCTGGTATTTGAATCGCACCCTTGCCTTTTGGGTTCTGATTTGACTCTGTTTTTTTCTTCACCGACCAAGTACTCATATCCACCACCGCATCATATCCAACCTCAATTGACAGACGGCCTTCGGCATAATCCTTTTGATTTAGCCCGTCCAAACTGGTGACGTTGGTGGCTCCAAGATCAATCCGTCGGAGTGCC
>CAYHPV010000126.1:0-3390 GCA_964358735.1 uncultured Candidatus Peribacteria bacterium
CTTCGCGAGTACCAGAAAGCCAAGCGCGCCCTCGACCGCTCACTTCAGCTCAACCCAACCAGTCCAAACGGCAACTACCTCATGGGATTTGTCTACTCCTGCATTGGAAAGTGGAAAGTCTCCATCGAGTACCTCGAAAAGGCCGACGAAATTTTCCCGAATCATCCAGAAATTCTGCGATGCCTCGGCTGGAGTCTCTATCACTTTGGCCAGAAAAAACAGGGCTTGATTATCATTGAACGCTCGTTAAATCTTTCTCCGGAAGATGTGCTGATTTTGACCGATCTCGGTGTGTTGCACATGAACGAAAAAAACTTCGAACGCGCCATGCGCCTCTTCACCAAAGTTCTCACCCTCGACCCGACGAATGATAAAGCTCGTGAATGTCTCAACGCCGTCAAGTTCTTCGCCATTGAATATGGGAAACTGAAGGGGCAGGCTGCGAGTGACGCCGTAACAAACGAGATGACAGATCTATCAGAGGAGGAGTAATATAAGAGCAACCTCTTAAACCCTCACTCTATGAAACTTTCGATCAAGGGCCTCGCGCTCGCTTTTGGTATTTCCTGGGGCGCCGGCCTCTTTCTCTGGACGCTCTTGAATGCGGTCACTGATATCGAGTGGGGTGTTGATATGCTCGACCTCATGGTTGGCATGTACCCATTCTATGAAGTGAGTGTCGCAGGTGCCTTCGTTGGTCTCGTCGCCGGCTTCGTCGATGGCGCCATCGGCGGTGCACTGATCGCCTGGATTTATAATAAGTTTGCGAAGTAGAAGGAGATCGGAAGCTGATCAAACTCGCCTTATTTGACGATTATTTTCTGGCCCCTCCCAGGACTCTCCCCAAGGGACAAACCTGTTGGCCCGTCTGCTGAATCCGCTTGTGCGCACGCACAAGCGATAATATAGATACAAACGGTGTCAAATTTAAAGCTGAAAGTATCCCCGGGGATAAATCGGCATTAAATATGTGATTGATAACTTGTCAAATAGGCGAAAAAGGTGCATACTCCCAAGCACTGGAATGTTCTTTGATGATTGCTATGCGCTCGCGCATAGAGGAAAGTCCGAGCACCATCGGAACGCTTAGCAGGTAACGCCTGCCGGCCTTGACGTCACGCCATCGCAAGATGCGCGCAAAGTCACGGCAAGGGAAAGTACCACAGAGACAATACTAGCGCCAAGCCGGTCAAACGGCGAAAGCGCAAAAGGTGAAAAGTCCGCTTCAGGCGGAGTGAGGTTCTCGGGGACTCTGATTTCAGGGCAACGAGACTTCAGTGGCAAACCCTAGGTGGTGCAAGGTGGCTGGGAAGAAAGGATACGTGTACTGCAAAGTGCTCCAAACGTCGGTTCCGACCGTCCTCCTCTTCTCCACTGCATGAGCGCGCCCGCGAGGGCGCGCCTAGAGAGATAATCATCACATTGGCTCCGCAAGGAATCAACGTACAGAACTCGGCTTATAAAGAGCATTCCAGTGCTTTATATGAAGCAGTAAGAGTTACAGTAGAAAAAATTAAGAATTTTGAATTAAATTTTTGTAATCTTTTTGTCAGGAAAATTTCAGAATAATGTAATTAGGAAAAGCTGCATAGCAGTGAGATAATATGGCAATCATACTCTCATTATTATGCATCAGGAATTTAAAGAATGGCACGAAAAAAAATCGGATATTCAGGATAAACCATTTCGCACATACTTTCACGAAAGAGAAGTGTGGTGGTGTTCAATTGGGCAAAATGTAGGACGTGAACAAAACGGTAAAGGTAAAAATTTTGCACGTCCAGTTATTGTTTTTAGAAAATTCAGTAATGAAGTATTTTGGGGAATTCCTTTAACGACACAGCCACATGCTGGAAAATATTATTTACCAATTGATCTAGGTGATAGAAAAATAAGAACAGCAACTCTATCACAACTAAAGCTGATTGACGGAAAAAGACTGTATGAAAAACTAGGAGATATATCAAAAGAGCAGCATGAGGAAGTAAGAAAAGCCGTCATTACATTATGTATGCCAAACGAAAATCGGGGGTAACTCTTTTCAGAGCCACCCCGGGGCCGAAGCCATACAGAAGGATTATAGCAAAAATGATAGAAAATTCAAGAAAATCGAGGAAAAAGAAGAGCCCTTTTCTCAAGGCTGGCTTTGAAGTAGTATGCTCACGCATGAAACCCATTCGTCTCTTTTTTGGCATCATCAAAGTACCGCTCGATTTTGCGCTGACCGTAGCGGCATTTTTCACAGCACTCAAGCTCAGAACCCTCCCATTTTTCGCATCATTCCAGAGCCCATTTGACCCAACGACGCTTCCCTCACCAGAAGAACTCACTACCTTCACCCTCAAGTGCGCAGCACTGCTCGTGACAATTTTCGCGATCAATCAAATGTACTCTCTGAAAGTTTCTCGACCACTCAGCCGCGACCTCGCAAAGATGTTCTTCATGATCTTCGCCTGGATCATGATGATTATCGCCTACTTCTTCGTCGTCAGAACATTTCCATTCTCGCGTCTTTTCTTGATCTACGCCACCGTACTCACGGCAGTATTTCTCACCCTTTATCGCACAATCCTCCATCTGATTAAGCAATCGCTCCTGAAGCGCGGCATCGGCGCCTTTCGCATCGCCATCATCGGAGAAAATGCCTTCGCGCAAGACTTCACCAAAAAAATTGCCAACCACATCGACTACAAGCTCGTGGGATTCATCGGGGAAACTTCGCGCCACGAAGATCGCACAAATTTTCTCGGAACCATCGGAACCCTGAGAAACACGATCCAGAAACACAACATTGAACAGGTCATTCAGGCGGAAAATGTGAACAAATACGGCCCGGATATTCTCGCGACCTGCCGAAGCATGCACGTGAAGTACACCTTCGTGCCCGATCTCATGGAGGTGCAACGTTCCAATGTTGAGATCTACACCATGCGTGGAATTCCGCTCATTGAACTCAAGCCAACCCCACTCGAGGGCTGGGGAAAAGTCATAAAGCGCACATTTGATATTATCGGCTCACTGATTGGACTCATCATCTGCGCACCATTTTTTCTTCTCATTGCCATCGCGATCAAGCTTGACTCACGAGGTCCGGTATTGTTCACCAAGCTCGACAATGGAAAACCGGTGCTCCGTGTCGGTCAGTACGGCAAGCTTTTCAAATTCTACAAGTTCCGCACGATGCATCCGAACACGCACAACCAGCGCTATACCACGCTTGCAGCACATTATCTTCGCAAAGACGGGCCTCTCGTAAAAATCAAAAACGACCCACGCATCACGCGAGTTGGAAAATTTCTCCGTCGCCTATCGATCGATGAACTTCCAAATTTATGGAATGTATTGATTGGTGATGTGAGTCTCGTCGGCCCACGCCCACACTTCCAGGAA
>CAYHPV010000127.1:0-3371 GCA_964358735.1 uncultured Candidatus Peribacteria bacterium
TGTCGTGCAGCAGTCGTCACAACACCATCCGCATACCTCCTTCAGGAAATCATTAAAACCTACGGAATAAAACCCGAACGCGGCATAGTAAACTATAACGCGGCTGACAAGACTGAAGAACTCCCCTCTTCCGTCACGCGCGCTTCCCATCAGATTGCCACTACCGCTCGGCTTGTTAAGTGGAAAGGGATCGAAGGTATCATTCGCGCAATTGCGCTCTTGAAAGATAAGTTTCCTGATATCAAACTTGTTATTGCGGGTGATGGTCCTGAACGTGAGAAACTTGAAAAAACTGCGCATGACCTTGATGTCGCCAATCGTGTTGATTTTCTAGGCAACATATCGCGCGCGGAAACATGGCGCCTTCGAAAACAATCGGAACTGTATGTACTCAACTCAATGTACGAAGGACTTCCTCATACCGTACTCACGAGTTTTGCCGCAGAAATTCCCACCGTTGCAACCGACATACCCGGAACTAACGAAGCCCTCTATCATGAAAAAACCGGACTTCTTGTTAAACCTGATGATGATCAAAGTCTCGCGCTGGCGATCGAGCGTCTCTTGAATGACCCGAAACTTGCCGCGGAACTCGCAAAAAATGGCACAAAACTCCTCAAGGAAAAATTTTCATGGGAGACTCACGTAAAAACACTAAACGAGATCTTTGAATCGGTTGTCTCGTAACCACTTCACAAAACGCACGATCCCCTCTTCAAGAGAAACTTCAGGTTCCCACCCCAATACCTTTTTTGCTTTCCGAATGTCAGCAGAAGTCGATTCCACGCTTGAATGGTTGCTCGGACGTGTTTTCACTACCGCTTTTTTGCCGAATGCTTTTTCCGTGAGAGCAAGAAGTGCGACCAGTGACACTGGTTTCGAGTTCCCTATATTCAATATCTCATAACCCTTGCCGTGTTTCATCGCAAGCTCAATCGCTCGCACAATATCACTCACGTATGTGAAATCACGCACTCGTTTTCCTGCACCTGACATTTCGATAGGGCGTCCTTTCAAAATATTTTCAACCCATTTATAGATCACAAGATCAGGGCGCTGACGCTCGCCGTACGCATTAAAGAGACGGAGACACGTGACGGGGAGTTTGAAGTTGTGAAAATATGTATACGCAAGAACTTCCCCCGCTTTTTTACTGGCACCATAGGGGGCAAGTGGCTGGTCAGTAAAACCGGTTTCCGCAAAAGGCGCAACCACGCTGTTCCCGTATACCGACGATGAAGAAATGAAAACGAAATTCTTTACCTTGTGATCCTTAGAGAGCTCGAGTAAATTCAACGTCCCTGCTATATTTACCGTATAATATTCATTTGGCTCATTCACGGAAAGCCTAGTATTCGCCTTTGCAGCCAAGTGCACAACAAAAGTAGGTTTTTCGGTTTCAAATATCTTTGCGAGCGACGCTCGAGAGCGAATGTCTGTTTTATAAAACTTAAACTTCTCGTTTTTCAAAAAAAGCTTGATATTCTCCTTTTTGAACGCAGGGTTATAAAAAGGGTCAAGATTGTCCACACACACGACCCTACTAATCGCTTTACGCTTAAGGAGCATTTCAACGAGATTTGAACCGATAAAACCCGCACCGCCAGTGACCAAAACTGTTTTCATGCCTCGTATTCTACCGTAGAACACACCTAATGTCTAACAGAATTTTTATAGAATCGACCTGCCCCATATGCTATACTTCCTCCTATGAAAATCGTTGTTGCCACACCGATGTATCCTCCAGAAATAGCCGAGCCTGCTCCTTATATAAAGGAGGTCTCCGCACATTTAGGAAAAGAACACAAAGTAGCAATAGTCGCCTACGCAAGCACTTCTGAAAAAACTGCGAATGCAACACTTTTTACAGTTAATAAACGACGTCCACTTCCTTTTCGCCTCCTGAAATACACTTACGTTCTTTTTGAGGCATCACAGGGCGCAGACATAATTTATGTACAAGGAGGAACCGCTTCTGGTCTTCCCGCAATTCTCGTAGGGAAATTGCGTAATATTCCTGTAGTTCTTCGATTTACTGAGGATGAGGCATGGGAACGTACAACGAAACAAGGAGTGACTAATAAAAGTCTTGAGGATTTTTTGGAAAAGCCGGAAGTTGATTTTTTTATTTCTCTCATTATGCGACTTCAAACTTTTACCCTTCGGCGCGCAACGGTCGTTATTACGACATCTCAATATCAAAAAGAAACTCTTGCAAACCGATACGGATTCTCAAGGGAACGCATTGTGACGATATACAATCCTGCACCCAAGGAAGAGATCTTACCGTTTATGGAACTGGTAAACCTTCATCAAATTATTGTTACCACAAAACTCACCTCTTGGTCGGGGGTTAATACGGCCATTGAAGCAGTGGCTCTCCTTGTAAAAGAATTTCCAGACATCCGACTTGTTGTTGCAGGAGAAGGACCAGAGAAGGCACGTCTAAAAGCTCATGCGGAGAAACTTTCTATTGCAAAAAACATATCCTTCTTGGGATACGTTTCTCGCGCTGAAGCGTGGCACCTTCGCAAAACTTCTCGGGTTTATATAGAGAGCACCCTTGGCGCGGGCAGTCTCGACAGAATCTCATGGAGTCTTCGTGCGGGTATCCCCGTTGTGGTAAATAATGTTCCTGTACTCAATGAATCAATACAAAATGGGGTCTCTGGATTCTTTGTAGAAAAAGCAGATGCAGAAGAACTCGCAGGAGTTATTAAGAAATTATTCACAAACTAGGATCTTTGCAACAATATTGCGAAGGAAGGAGCAGAGCTTTGGAAAGAAAAATTCTCGTGGGAAACACATCTGCAAGGGCTCAACAATGTCTTTAATTCGCTTCAAAAACATGAATCGTAGCAACCCACAAAATCCAAAAGAACATTGGGAAAAATATCGCGATAAAGAAATTGCGCGCATCGTTCCAACGCTCAACAGTATAGGTGTTACCCTTGATGAAACGCAGGTTCACGTGAGTGGAGAGCGCTATCTTCAGAGCGATAAAAAATTGGTACTTATGGGAGAAAAAAAAGGTGACGGGCGCATTATCATTAAAACGAGCACCTCTCCAAAGGGAAAAGCGGAAATAGGAAGGGAGCGGAGATGCCGAGAAATACTCAATTCGATCAATTTTGCGTACCAAGATTTCTTTTTACCACAGGAACTTTTCTTTGATGAAAAAAACGGGTGCCTCCTTACGATCACCTCGTACATAGAGCAAGATCTACATTTTATTGATCGCCCGCTTGAAGATCAATTTTTCCTTGCGCTCCGCGCGCTCGAGGCCCAGGAGAGTGTTCACGCAACAGCATATTCTCACACGAAAATAGTACGGGATGTATTCGGTATAAAAAACTCGAAAGAATATATTC
>CAYHPV010000128.1:0-3353 GCA_964358735.1 uncultured Candidatus Peribacteria bacterium
ACTATAACAGGATCACCAAGCTCGAGGCAAACGGAAGCTGAAAGTATTGACAAACCACATCGGATAATTTGCACGCGCATGCATTTCATATGCGCAAAGGGGCGGAAAACGTACCGATATTTATATAAAACGCAGGCTTACTGTGTCCCCTTGGGGGGCCCGTACTACTTCACAAACGGAATGAGCCCCATAAATCGAGCGCGCTTGACGGCGAGGGCGATTTTTTTCTGGGCCTGGACGGGGAGACCGGAGTAGTAGCGTGGAACGATGCGGCCCCACTGGGAGACAAATTTTCGCATGAGCCAGAGATCCTTGAAGTCGGCGAATTTGAGAATTTTATCAGTGTTCTGATTTTTTCGGTGTTGGTAGGTTGCCATAAGAGGGTGAATGTAAGGCGCTCAAGAGCGCGGAAATAAAATATAAAAATTAATACTTGTCCTGAGAAATGGCCTCGCCAAATCCTAAGTTGATATCGAGCTCATCGAGAGGTGGCTCATCGGAAGAAGGAGCAGTGCCAACACCTCCGGAAAAACCACGTTCACTCGCAGCCGCCATCTCCTGATCGGCGTGATCTTCAGCCATCATGCCACCATCGCCATCCTGCTTTCGCTTCTCGAGCATGATGATGTCCTGAACGACGATCTCCGTGCGATACCTTTTACCTTCGGCCTCGGTACCCTCCCAACTTCGAGTCTTCAAATAACCCTCGATATAGACGAGATTACCTTTGCGAATGTACTGGTCGCAGATCTCCGCGAGCTTCGCCCAAGCGACGACCTCGTGGAACTCGGCAGAGTTGTGCTTCTGATTATCGCGAGTCATCCACTGACGATTTGTCGCGACGCCAAAGGTGGCAACCGGCTGATTGCTTTGGGTCATTTTCAACACGGGATCGCGAGTGAGATTGCCGATGATGATGACTTTATTGATGCTTCTCATAATAGGTGAAATTAAATTTGAATATCCGGATTATCAAGAATGGCTTTGAGCTGCTCGTCAACCTTGCTCAGGTCGGCCTTCGACTCAGCCTTTTCAATCTTTGGAGCTACTGGCACAGTCAACACGGTCGGCGCTGCTGGAGCGGGAGCCGGCACCGTTGGTGCCGTAGATGCCGGAATACTCTTTCCCATATCCCGCTCCGGTTTTTCACTTCGCATCGGAGGTCGTGGCCGCATACCGCTTCCTATTCCGGCCTGATCTTTGGCCTTCTTTTCTTCCATCTCCTGCAAACGCTTGGCATCCGCCTCCTCAGCGTACACCATGAGACCCTTGAATTCGTAGTTTTTTGGGCAGCTCAGAAGGAGGTGTCGGACGACACCCATTTCAATTCGAACCATCTTTTCGAGTTCATTAATCAACTCTTGAGGGTACGAGAAGTGGAACGTGGCATAAAAGCCGCGGTCGTGTTTCCCGATACGGTAGGCAAAATCGCGCAGAGGAGTGACCTCTTTGGTAAAAACTTTCCCTCCGTGCTGGGCAAGGGCTGACGAGAGATCTTGAACCTTGGTCTTCAACTCCGGATCAGTGAGACCAGGGGGAAGAATGACCATGAGCTCGTAGGCTGCAGTTGGCATCTTTCTATGGGTTAGAGGTTGATAAAAACCTTAAGCCTTTTGCATTTTTTAGGAAAAGGCAGAAAGTGCGCAAAAGGTAGCAAAAAGATTCAGATCAATCAAGAAGAAAGTCTCAGAAAGTTCCAGGGGTATTTGACAGAGAAAATATGTATGGTATGGATAGCGATCTTCGGACACCCCGAAAAATAGCAAAACAAAACATTAAATTATAAAGGTCAAGAAAAATAGTATATAAAAAATCGCCAAATGGCGCCAAAAATAGAGAGCGAAAAAATAGCTTATAAAAGCGAAAAATCGACAAAAACTCGAATAATTTCTCTCCATCGCTCACCATATAATTACATAAAGTCAATGGCCCCTATCTGGACGAAACCACCCTCCAGGGATAGAGTCGGAAGAGTAGACACCCGAGCAACAGAGTCATACCCGATAACTCCACCCCTTTTTGTCTGCAACCCCCCTCCAAAAAATAAGCGCCATTGCCCGTGTACGGCGCCACGAACGTGTCTTTGGAAAAGACAGCTTGCTCTGGATTGGCCTCAAAAAGAGCCAGGAGCAGCTTTGGGCTGCAGGCGCGAAGGTAGCGAAGGTCTCAGGAATCACCTTGATAGGCCAGACGATTGCACACGGAAAACAGCTTCTGGACAACCGTGTCGTCGCTCCAACGGCCGGCACCCTCTATAAGAGAATAGGCATTCTTTCAATTATCTGTCTCAGTGTGACGACGGTTTTTGGCAGTACGTTTGATGTTTCGTACGCGCAGTACAGCGATTTGGCGCTCACCCAGGCCACCCAAGAAGGCATGCTCGTCGCCGATCAGGACGGATACATCACCAAAGTAAACCCACAGACGACGCACGTGGAGAGAACCTTCAAGGACGTCGCGCTCTATAGCGTGGAATCCGGAGATACGCTCTCGGGCATCGCGCAGCAGTTTAAGATCAAATCAGAGACCCTCATGTGGGAAAATGGAATGACGGCCGCCAGCATGCTCAAGGTCGGACAGAAACTCAACATTCCTCCAGCCAACGGCGTCAGTCATCGAGTCGAGAAGGGTCAGTCCGTAGAAAAGATTGCCGCGATGTACTCGGTACCGGCCGATAAGATTTTGGCGATGAACTCACTCGAAGGAAAAGTGGTAGCCGCCGATCAGATCGTCTTTGTTCCCGATGGAAAACCACTCCCATCAGCGAAACCAGCAAGAGCGATTGCGAATACCGGAGGACGGTCCGCCGCAAGAGACTCCGCTTCACGTAACGTTCGTACCGAGCCGGTCACACTCAAAAATACCGATGCCACACCAAGCACGGGAAAGTTCCTCATCTTCCCAACGGTTGGAAGCATCACACAGGGATTCCGAAAAGGGCACTATGCCTTTGATATCGGCAATCGCAGCAAGCCACCAATCTGGGCGGCCGCCGCCGGAACCGTCGAAAAAGCATCATCGGGAACCTATGGTGGTGGCTACGGAAATCACGTCATCATCAACCACGGCAACGGTGTCAAAACCCTCTACGCGCACATGGATTCATTGAATGTTGGCGCCGGTGACACGGTCACGCAGGGCCAGGTCGTTGGTCGCATGGGAAACACCGGTCGAGTTCGCGGTATTACCGGTATTCACCTCCACTTCGAGGTTATCGATAAGGGTGTGAAGAAATCACCATCGAAGTTTTATTGATGAAGCATTTTTTCATCGCGCTCATTTCGTTGTACCAAAAAACTCTCTCGCCCGATCACGGCCTCCTGAAGGGATTTTTCCCGTATGGATTTTGTAAA
>CAYHPV010000129.1:0-3271 GCA_964358735.1 uncultured Candidatus Peribacteria bacterium
GGTTTTTCTGCTGGGTGAGCCTCCGGCGAGTGAGCTTCTTTTGGATGATCTTTTTCAGGTGCGGCTTCTTTGCCTTTTTCTTTTGCGGCTGCCTCTAATTTTTTATCAACAAGGTGCTGGTTTTTTTCATCGCCCGCGGCTTTTTTCAGGGCTTTTATAAGTTTCTCATCTTTTGCTTCTTCAGGGGTGAGCTCCATTTTTTCAAGGAGGGCGTGTTTTTTTGCGTTGTCTGCTTCTGCGGTGAGGGCTTCGAGTGTGGCGGCCCCAGAGTGTGGATGGAGTGTTTTTTCGACGGCGGTTTTGGCGTCTTTAGCGTGTTTTTCAACAGAATCTTTTGGATCTTTAGGCGCGTCGTCATTTGCCGCTGCGGGCGCGACTTTTGGAGCGGCCTTCGTGACGTCGCCGTGTTCAGTGGCTTCAGCGGGTTTTGGATCTTTTTTTGGTGCTGCGCTCATGTTTTAATTATACCTTATTTTGCGGCTTTGGTCAATGGGCTGTCGTTTTTGTAAAAATAGAGTTTTATTTTATAAAAAATTTCCGGCACGTGCCCGAAGCTGACGAATCGGACATATTTTAAATTTATGTTTTGGCTTGTGCGTGCGCACAAATGTGCAAAGCTGACTGTGCTTACGATATGACACTTAATTCATATTCATGCTCTCCAGGATTTTCTGGACGAAATTCCCGATCCATGGGGCGAACTCAATTTGCTTGAGGAGGAAGATGAAAAGGCCGACGAGGAGGGAGGCTCCGAGCACGGAGCCGAATCCGACGAGGAGGCCGTGCAAAAATGAGTAGGCGAAAAATTGTTTACGATTTCTTAGGGCCGCAAAGGGCTGAAGTTTTTCTATTTGCTTGATCGCGAGTGCGAGTTGCGAAATTTCTTTGGCCAGTTTGGTTTCGGCGGCGATGTGGGCTTGGCTCTCGTGATGATCCTGATCGTGCACTTCGTGATTGTCTGATTTTTTTGGGTGAGATGTCTGGTGGGGTGTGGTCATGTGCCTATTGTACGATGAAGTGGTTTCGACGGCAATGTTCGGGTAGCATGGTGACATGAAAATTTATACACGACATGGTGATGGTGGTAAGACGGATTTATTTAGTGCCGGTGATAATGGCATGCGACGCGTGCCGAAAGATTCGCTGCGGATTGAGGCGATCGGATGTGTGGATGAGTTGAATTCCTGTGTCGGTGCTGTGCTCGCTGCTGACGTAAGTGATCGAGTGCGCGGTGAATTAATTGAGATCCAAAAAGATTTATTTGTGTTGGGTGCGGATCTGGCGACGCCAAGTGTGCAGCCAGTGCGTGGCGCGAGTGATGTGCCGCGAGTGGGTGAGGCGCGAGTGGAGGAGTTTGAGAAAATGATGGATCAGCTGAGTGATGAACTTGAGCCCATGACGGCGTTCATTTTGCCTGGAGGATGCGAGGCAGCTGCTCGTTTGCATGTATGTAGAAGTGTCTGTCGGCGTGCTGAACGGGTGTGCGTGGCGCTCGGGCGTGAGGAGTCGATGAGTGAGATGGGTGTGAAATTTTTAAATCGATTGTCGGATCTGTTTTTCGTGATGGCGAGGTATGAGAATTTCAAGACCGGAGTGGAGGAGACCAAGTGGAGGGGATAGCTACTGCATAACATGTGATGTTGTTACATGTTTACTCCTGCCATCTTGTATTGGAAAGATCATCGTGTTGGTGAGTCTTTTTCCGCGCAAGGGAAATATTTTTTCAGCGAGCATCATACCACCCGTGATCGTGAATGGCTTGCATCGAACTCGATTGAACTCCCAAAAAAGCTCTATGTCGTCACCTTTTCGTGCGAGGCGTTCGATGATGGCAGCGGTGATGCCTTTGCAGGTGATTTTTACTCTATCGTCAGGTTCTTCGATTTGTTCTCCCGGATGACACTCTTTTTCACAAAGTGGTTTCGTCATGACACCGGCAACTCTATTGAATGGAAATGCAAGTGTTGGTTGAAGTGCCAGCATGGTTGCCCGTGCGTACTCCTCGGTAATAATTCCAATATCATCTAATGATGTCTCATATTTCTCGGCAATCGGTCGATACGTATCAGTTATTCCGGTCATGCAGTCGGCGAGCGACGGTTCCTCTTGGCTTATATTCTTACGGAGAAAATGATCACGGAATTGTCCAGTGTGATCGAAGGCAACGTATATTCTTCCGATTTGCTCTCGTCTTTCCGAGGCAAGATGGAGAGCGGCCTCGAAGGCGGTGAGCTGTGGATCGATTTTTATTCTCCCGTTTTTGCGTATTTCCACTTTTGGATTTCCGGCCATGATGCTCAACATAGGGAATGTTGGGTAATATCTTTTTGCAATTAAATAATATTCTGTCAAATTGCTATGGTCAATTCTTCTGTCATTTTTGTTTTTATATTTGTCGCAATTTTTTCTATTTTAGCTTTGTTTTATCGTATTTTACGAGAAGGTATATTCGTGATATACTGTTGTTATAATTATTGACAGTTATGGATATACTTCGAATTTTGGAACAGCAAGGGTTGAGTGAAAAAGAGGCTAGTGTCTATTTGGCACTGCTCCAATTTGAAGAAGCGTTGCCGAGCGTCGTTGCGCGGAAGGCTGGTGTGAAGCGTCCGACGTGCTATGTGATTCTCGAGCAACTTCAAAAAATGGGCCTCGTGAGTCACGTGAAGCGTGGTGGTGTTTTACATTTTCGCGCCCTTCATCCACAGGCATATGTGAATGATCAGCAGGGAAAAATGCGTTCATTGGAAAAAGCTTTGCCTGAATTATTGCGCTTGCGCCAACAGTTTGTGGCTACTCCGCAGATGACGATTTATGAAGGAAATCCGGGGTTGAAAAAAATCATGGACGACACGCTTACGGCGAAGACGGAGTTATTTTGTTGGGCGGATGTTTCTTTGGCGGTGAATTCATTGGCGGATTATTATCCGTCGTATATTGAACGAAAGGTGAAGCGCAAATTATGGCTACGGGGCGTGATTTCTTACGATCCACTCGCGGTGCAGTTTAAGGAGCTTGGAGAAGCGGAGTTCCGTGAAATCTACCTCATTCCAAAAGAAAAATTTCCTTTTCATAACGAAATAAATATTTACGATGATAAGGTCGCGATCATTTCTCATCAAGATCAGGTGGGGATTATTATTCAAAATCAATATATTGCTGATACCCAGCGGAGTATTTTTAAACTTGGTTTTGAGTATGCGAAGATGGTGGAGGAGCAGCAGTATGGGATATTACGCGAAGTTGATGATGCAGAAAAAGAATGGAAAAA
>CAYHPV010000130.1:0-3190 GCA_964358735.1 uncultured Candidatus Peribacteria bacterium
AGAAACACGGTGAATCTGTTCTACAGCTTGATGAGGGTCGCGCAAGTGTTCAAAAACATTCAGAGATATAACAGTTTGAAAGAGATTATCGCGAAACGGAAAAGCGTGTCCGTCACCGACAACATCTGTATTCGGGCACAAAATGTAGTCGAAGTCAACAGCACCATCTATGTTATCTGGCTGCGAACCGCATCCCATGTTCAGTGCAAGTCCGCCATTATTTTTGATTATCTCTGTGAACCGTGTGGGCAGGCGAAATGACTTCCGATTGTAATCCACATGGGAAATAGAAAGGTCGTCATGAAAAATACAGCGATCCCCAATGATTCGATAGGTGCGAGAACAGCCCTTGCAATGGACTTCTTTCTGATCATACAAGAGTTGAGGCGATTGACATTCGGGGCACTGCAGGAGGGGTCTAATCCATTTCTGACGGCCGCCTTGTTCATTCATTTTTGTCTCCGTAATATTGTCTATCTACAACTTCTTCGTATGTTGACGGCAAGAGCCGGATCGCATTTGCCATCACAAACGGGTATCGGATCACGGAAAAACAGGTCTTGACTAAGTCGATAAAAAAGGCTTTAAAAATATTCTGCTCTTTCAGTCCAACAAACTCGCTTTCGAGCAGTCTGTGCCGTTCCTCCAACAACTCACGCTCCCTGACAAAGTCTTTTTGCAGGCTATCCTGCCGCTGTTTGTGAGTGTTGAATCTGGTTTCAATCAAACCGATCCACTCCTGAAGGGAGCGGATCTTCCATCTGTTCTCATCGATCTGGTCTATAAACTTAAGCGGGTCAAAATCGCCGTTATCTGAGTCAACGATCACATTGTACGAAACAGGCTCTTCTGCGGCCTTCTTGACAGCCAAAACATTGATATTCGGAGTGAGAGGCATCTGCCGTGCTTCAGGCAATAACCGCTCAATTTGCCACCTGGTGATTCGGCGCGCCATTGTTGTTCCAAGGAACTCACGATGACTATCACGACATGCCTTTCGCCCTTCTTCGTTATCTTCAAAATCTTCGGGCCTCGGTTCGCGTGGCAAGGACTCTTTGATAATCATTTCTCGAAACCCTGCGTTTTCTAATTGCTGGGAGATCAAATGTGCTGTGATACCATAGTGATGCATGCAGTCGATGTTCTGACACCTGCGTCCAACCGGAAAATCGGCGTTGGGAACTTCCAGTAACAACCGCCCGGCCGGCGACAATGCTCTAAAGATACGGCAAAATAACTCAAAAGTATTCTCATCGGAAGTAGGGTTAAGGGTAGGGTTAAAGGTATCAATCATATAAATCAGTGAAAAATGATTGCTCTCTATGGTCTCCAGGTATTCCATGGTGTCTGCCAATTCAACATCCAAAGAAAAGCTGCGCGCAATGTTAATCAGTTCCGGAGAACAATCGACACCCTTTAGTGCGCTGTATCCCATGTTATGCAACGTGAGTAAGGCCATACCACTACCACATCCGATTTCCAATATAGGGCTCTGTTTTTCCATGGGTAACACAGGCTGTAAGAGTTCGGTCACATAAGATGCGATTTTAGCACGGTGAACCGGGTTTGTATGGTCGTTGTATTTATTGGAATAAATTGAATAATAAGAAAGTCTCTGAATGTTCATGAGGTCTATATTCACGTAATAAATATATTTGATTCAGGATGCGAAAGTCAAATCTGCGAATCGTTTTTATTGGTTTATAATAGCACACCTGTAAGGTAAAATTCTTCTCCATCTACCGCATAAAACCACATCTTCGCTGCATCAATGTTAGAACATATTCGCCTTAAGTCGGTGGATATGGACTATTCTAACTAACATGTGCCACCACTCAATTAATCTTCCCACAACCGGCAAAGCGAAGGGGAGATATTTCTCACAGGCCCAGTTCCCGACCATCAATCCGAAAGAATAACGCCAAAAACTTCCCCGGCGCAGATATCTGACAAAACGCGCATATGTTCTGTCATGCAGCATAGACACATGGCCCATCGGTCCTAAGGCATCTGTAACCTTATCCCAGGGGAATAGCCGGGTCCTTTGATGTGCTATTAAAAAAAATGTACGAGAGTTCATGCCGGACAAAGATTTAATTTGGCGATGATACATCTCGAGTTCGCTCGCATCAATAGCCCATTCAAGAGGCGTATTATATAAGCCGTATTTTTTTAATATTGATCTTACAGCGTCGATGCTTTGAAAGAATGTTGAATGATCAATATGCTTATAACTGCTAATTTCAGAATCTTTTTCACGGCGGCGGTAATACAGAGCTTCATCTAACAATAAAGCTCGTTTTGCACGAATGCAGGCTTCCACTAAAAAGGGCCGGTCTTCCATCATTATTCCTTGGGTAAAGCGCATTTCCTTGATCAGGTTGCGCAGGAATAGTAAATTAGAGGCAGTCGGATATGCCAGGAGTTGGGGGACAGATGCCGGCTTAAAGCAACAGTCTATCTTCGGATACTTAAACAAACAATCGAAAAACATTCCTTGTTGATTGAATGGGAGCATGTTGAAAAAAACCATTTCGGCCTTCGATCCCTCAGCTTTGCAATAGGTGCGCTCGCATAATTGATGGGCGATCCAATCCGAGGGTTCCACGAACAAGACATACTTCCCCCTTGCCATGTCCAGCCCGGTATTTTTCGCCGACGCGACACCACCGCTATACTTACCTACGCTTATAAAGCGGTTATCTTTTGCGGCAAATTCATCGAGAATTGCCAAGCTGTCATCGGTGGAACCGTCATCGATGCAGATGATCTCGATATCAGGAAATGTCTGCCAGAGTATCGAGTCAAGGCATTGGCGCAAATCGGCAGCACTGTTATACACCGGTATGATCACGCTTATATCGGGTGTTTTCGGCATGCAGACTACCTTTCTTCCTTGAGGGATAAATTGTTTTGCAATTGCGACGCGCATCCTGGAAATGCACTATCCAGAATAAGCTGTGCGAAATCAGTTTCCATTTTGATATCTACCAAGAGACATAAAAGCGGAAAGCCACCCAAGCATTCTCCCGACAATCGGCATGGAGTAAAAAACGTGCTTTATATTCCGGTAGTCTGCAACGATAGCTCGCGGAAGATAGAGCCAAAATCCGCACCATCGCAAACAAAAAACTATATATTTCTCTGACATGCTCCATGGCCAAAATCGGCGATGCTATTAGCGGCACCC
>CAYHPV010000131.1:0-3112 GCA_964358735.1 uncultured Candidatus Peribacteria bacterium
GAGCGCAGCACGAACGGCCGAGGCACTCATCCCAACGAAGATCAAAAAAATCACGAGGAAAAGTGTCGTGGGAAGAAGTTTCCATCTTCGTGGAACAAACGATAACACCACGGCAAGACACTGCAAAACAAGTGCCACATTATATCCGGAGACGGCAATAATATGCGTGAGTCCGGTCGCTCGCACATCCTCCACATGCTCACGCCCCATTCCCCCGCTTCCTCCTGCTAAAATCCCGACAAAAAGTCCTCCGGTATCTCCAGGAAAAAGCCGCTGCATCCGCTCCACAAAAAACCGCCGAAACTCCAAAACAAATGAAAAAAATCCACCATCCGCAGCGCGTAACTCAACACCCCCACTCACCGGCTCCAGTAAAAAACTCCGATACCGCTCATCAAAAACCACCCTCCCCCGCACCGCGACAGGGTCTCCACGAAAGTACTCCGGGAACCTGGGAACCTTCACGCGAAACATCACATCACCCACATCCAAGACCGCCCCATGCACCACCACTCGTTCAGCAGTAACCTCCAAAGTCACTCCCCAATCGGCCACCAAAGGATCCTTCGAAACCTCACCAAAAACGCTCACCCCAGTCACCCCATCCAGCATGCTCCTGACTCGTTCCATCTCGCTACCCACCCACGCCCCGCGCCCATATCCAGCCAGACACATGGCCCCCACCAAAACAAAAATCATAGCCCGCCACCGAAATCCAAAAAATAATTTTCCAAAAACAAGACACGCACCAAGCACGACAACACCAATGACCCACCCCATCTCATACCAGATCACTCCGGATAGGAAAGATAAAAGCAAAACCTCCAAGAGCGAGAAAAAGAGCATCATGCAAGACACTCTACTCTCTCGTCCTTACAGGATTCTCACGAAATCCTGAAAAAATTCTTACATCAGAAAAGCGAAGCTTTTCCTCCCCCCTCCCCGCATTACGGCTTTTTCACGGCTCCATCAACTGGCAGTTCGGTCTCTAGATCCATTTGAGGTAAGACCCCAAATGATCCCAAAAGTCCAAACAAATCAAACGTCTGGCTCTCCTTTGGCTCATTCAACTTCACCGATTTTCCAAAATTACTCAGAGTGAGCATCATCTCGCCATCACCTCGTCCCGCTGACTTTCGGTCACTGCCGATAATCGTATCAACCTTAAACCGTGCCTTGAAGCCATCGAAAATAAGCGCGTCCCGACTCACCCAAAACTCAAGATGCAACGCGCTACCTGCGAGGGTCTTCTGGAGATCCTGTTTGTCTTCAGCGGACATCTCCTGTTTCACCGCATAGTCATCGACAAGCGCACGGAGTTTTTCGCGATCCAGAACCACTTCATAGTGATAACTATCGAGACCCTTGATCATATCGGTTCCTTCATATTGAATCTCTTTAATATAAGCATCACTCTCGGCGAGATTTTTTTTGAGGCTCGCAAGAACAGTAACCGGATCAGCAGCGGGGAGAGAGGTCAGATCTTTTGGCAACGGAATTTTCCACCACTTACCAGCAATCTGATCAAGTTGCTCCTTCGGCAGCTCTTTTTCGGCTCCAGTGAGCGAATTCAAAACGGCATAGATAAATTCCTTACTGCTACGCAACTCAGCACTTGCCTTATAGTGATCTTTATTGATGGCCACATCGGCTACAAGAACGCTGTTAAAAGCCTCAGCTTTTCCATCAGTACCCATCTGTGACTCACCGGAGTAATTCAGATCAAAACGCATATTCTGTGGCTTCTCCTCGACATCCTTGCCAAGGGCATTGATATCCATATCAATAGAAAAATCCGCAGAACGCTGAGCAATATAATTCGTCAGTCCCGTAATAAGCATCTCTTTCGGAGGTTTTGGTGGCTTCGGAGCAAACCAGGCACAGCCAGAAGAAGAAAGTACGACAAGCATCAACAAAACACTCAAAACTCTTTTTGAAGAAATCATCATGGAAAAAATATAAGAAAATACGCCAACTCATCCTATCATACGCCTCAAGTATTAGGCAAAAAAGTTTTTCAGTGTATAATTTCGAAGTCAGCATTACTCATAAACGAAAAATACCATGACGCTCAAAGAACAACTCCAACAAGACCTCATCACCGCGATGAAAGCAAAGAATGAAGTCGCAACGGGCGCAATCCGTCTTCTAAAAGCAGCCATCATCCGCTTCGAGACCGCCGGAGACAAAAAAATCGCCGAGGACTCCGACATCATCCAGCTCGCCGGAAAAGAAATTAAGCAGCGCCGCGACTCGATCGAGCAGTTCGAAAAAGGCAACCGCCCAGAGCTTGCCGTCAGAGAAAAAGAAGAAATTACTATCCTCGAAAAATACCTCCCTGCCCAACTCTCAGAAGACGAACTCCGCGCGATTATCAAAAACACGATCGCCTCAACTGGTGCATCCAGCAAATCCGACCTCGGCAAAGTCATGGGCGCCCTCATGCCAAAAACAAAAGGCAAGGCTGACGGAGGTCTCGTCACCAAACTCGTGCAGGAACTGCTTGGCTAATTTGCCAAAAGCGAAAAATCCCATTCTGATTGCTGGACGTCCAGAAATTCAGCTTCAGAAGTACCTAGCAATATCCAAAAATTATTTCCTAGCTTGTGCTCGGGCAGAGATAACAATCGTTAAAAAAGAAAATAATTGATGCGTTACTCAGCTTAGAGCAGCCACACACAAAAGACCATTAACTCTTAATCATCAAAATCCGGCATACTCCATTTCCGCACGACGCGAATCCAGACGGTGTCTAACATACCCGCACGCATAGGCAATAAAGGAACAAGCCCTCCCCCTAGCGGCGAGCATAAGAATTCGCATCAAGCATAGCATTGGTTCGTGCTCTCGCCTCATAGGCAGCGTGTGCTTCACCAATGCCAACAAACCCTCTAACAACACGGCAGGTAACACTTCCATCACCATGACGATAAAATAACAATTCCACATTACGGCCATTCACCTGATCAGATTCTCGCTTATAAGGCTCTGAAGGAGCCTGAGCCGACTCTAATTCTACAGGTTCCGAAGCGTCTGGAGCATGTTCTGGCATAAATATTTTGGATAAAAATTAAGACACAACTATAGGACAACTAAGAAAATTTGTCAAATT
>CAYHPV010000132.1:0-3051 GCA_964358735.1 uncultured Candidatus Peribacteria bacterium
GAGCGAGTTTGTGTGGTTTTCCCATATGGAGAAAAGTAAAGAAATATTGGTTTTTGTTTAATGACTTAGAAGGGTTTTCTGTAGCGGGCTGTATGTGAGCCCACTAAGATCATTGGATTATTGTACTACAAATTTCTTTTCGTGTAAATAGGAATCTTTGTGAAATGTTGGGTGAAGTGAGATGGGTTGGTATGGAATACTTGAATTTCCAAGCTGACTGTGCTTTAATTTCCCTGATTTTGACTCCTTTATATCTATCTGCCTGTGGGACTTTTTTCTCGTCGAGCTCGCCGGAGGGGGAATTTTTACCTCGCACTCGACATTGGTACCGATGTGGTGAAGGCGCTGATCTGCTCTGCTGAGGGCACGAAGGGTCGTGTGATTGGCGTGGGGCGCAAGACTCAGAAGCTTGGCGATATGCATAGCGGCATCGTCACCGATATTGCGAGTGTGATTCGGAATTGCCAGGATGCGATACGAGATGCGGAGCGTCAGGCAGGTGCTCGTGCTGAGCAGATGGTGATTGGTATCGCCGGTGAACTGGTAAAAGGTGCGACGATTACCACGAGCTATACGCGACGTGATCCCGATACCAAAATTGATTTATCGGAGCTCAAAAATATCGTCCATAAAGTCCAATGGAAAGCTTTTGAGCAGGTGCGATTCCAGCTGGCCCAGGAGACGGGCTACAATGAAATAGATGTGAAACTCGTAAATGCGGCGATTGTGGATGTGCGCATTGATGGATATAAAGTCACGAATCCAATTGGTTTCCAGGGACGCGAGGTCGTCATGAGTATTTTCAATGCGTTCGCGCCGCTGGTTCACTATGGCGCTTTGCAAACGATTGCATCGGAGCTTGATATTGAGCTGCTGTCTGTCGCGGCTGAACCGTATGCGGTGAGTCGTTGTCTGCGAGAAGAAGAGGGTGGCAGCAGCGTGAATGCGATTTTTATCGATATTGGAGGTGGCACCACCGACGTGGCCCTCGTCCAAAACGGACGTGTGGAGGGAACGAAGATGTTTACCCTTGGGGGTCGAACGTTTACCAAGCGCCTCTCCCATGCCTTGAATATTTCTTTCGAAGAGGCCGAGATGATCAAGCTCACCTATAGCGCGGATCGACTTGAAAAACATTCTCAAAAAATAGTCCGGGAGGCGATGCGAAGTGATTGTGATGTCTGGCTCAGTGGTATTATTTTGACCCTGAGTGAGTTTGCGGTCGAGAGTCTACCGACCAAAATTTATCTCTGCGGAGGCGGCTCGAAGTTGCCCGAAATTTTTGAAGTTCTCGATTCCCGTGACTGGGTGAAGACCCTCCCCTTTCCCAAAAAACCACAGGTGAGTTTCTTGAGTCCAAAGATGGTCGCCAATATGTACGATGAGACGCGACTCCTGAAAGAGGCCCAGGATGTCACGCCGATGGCGCTTGCCAATATGTCTCTCGATTTCGTGGGAGAAGAACATATCCTCTCCACGCTGCTGAAAAAAGTGGTTCGCCTGATGCAAATTTAATTTTTTCTTCCTCACTTCCCTCTCTCATGTCCGACGCAAAAGATCTCAAAAAAGATTCCAACTCTGAAACCAAAACCGTCTCGTCACGAAAAGTTTTTTACTGTGAAATTGATGACGAGGTGACGATGATTTTTGATCGGGTGAAGTCGACGAAGCTCAAAGATATCTACCTCGTGGTTCCCCGTCAGGGAACGATTTTCCAGAGTCTCGTGAATCTCAAAATTCTCAAACGAAAGATCGAAGAGGCCGGGAAAAAAGTTCATATCATTACCGATGATGTGAATGGCGTCCATCTCGCTCACCAAGCTGGAATTCCGGTGTATGAGCGCCTCGAAACCCAAGGCGGATACGTGCCAAAACCTGATGATGAAAAGATGCGGATTGCGCCTCTCAAGGCAACGCTGAATGCGGTGGACGATGACACACCGACTCGACTCGCCGAGCGAAAACTCTCGATTTCCGAGCTCCTCGGTCGTGGACGAAAGCGAAAAATTCCTCTCATCACTGGGGCGCTCAGTTTTTTCAAATCGAAAGAAAAAAAAGATACAGAGATGAAATTCGTCGTGGTCTCGCCAAATCGACAGGCTTTGATCGCGCTCATTGCCATCAGTTTTCTTCTCGTGCTCATTATTTTTTACGTCGCACTTCCGGGCTCTACGGTCTCTCTCACTCCGAAGTCTTCCGTCATTGAACACTCCATCAACGTCACCTTTGCTGACTATGACACCAATAAATCCGAACTCGATAATCACCTTCCAAAAGTTCTCGCATCGCATCGTATCTCCACGACGGTTCGTCGAACGATTTTACAGGGCTCTACCGGAAAAATTTTCCAGGGTACCAATGCCAAAGGTCGACTTACCATTTATAATACTGATCGAATCGCTCGCCCTCTGATCCCAAGTACGCGCTTCCAGACGCCAACGGGAATGGTGTTCCGTATTTCGCAGTTTGTGACCGTGCCGCCGGCTCGGGGTGGGAATTTGGGTTCCGTTGATGTGGACGTCACCGCCGATGAGCTCGACGCCTATGGCCAAGTCGTTGGCGATAAGGGCAATATTCCACCTACCAAGTTTTTCCTCCCTGGTCTCAATAGCGAGAATCAGAAAAAAGTCTACGCTGAGTCAAAAATTGCCTTTGCCGGTGGCTCGACTTCCGTGAAGAAAAAAGTCTCCAAAGAAGACCTGGATGCGGTCACTAATAAACTCAAAAAAGAGCTTCAGGATGCCATTGAAATTGAACTTGAAAAATCTATCGCTGAAAAAAATGTCGCTCTCTCTGATCGTGCGAAGTTTACCCTCCTAAAAGGTAAACTTGCCTATGAGGTTGGTGAGCCGCGTATTGCTATTCCTGCCGGCACCGAATCCAGTCCTGTTGAGCAATTTTCCGCCACTGGTGAGCTCGATGTCAGCGGCATTTATTTCAATCTCAATGAAGTTCTGGAGATCATGAAGGCCGAACTGAAGATCCGCAAGAGTCCCGATAAGCGCATCGTGAAGGTCGATGACTCGAGTATTGCGTACCGAATCTTTGATG